>NZ_JAMYQY010000012.1:0-216697 GCF_040321125.1 Mesorhizobium sp. M0518 | reverse complement strand
TTTAAGCGTAAGCTCTGAAATCGTCATGTGTCGAAGCCCTCAAAGGCTCCGAACATCGTCCTTCACGCCGATCACCGAAAGGTGCCGTCGCGACATCGCTTACGTTCAATCGGCGGGATCGCGTTGCGGCGCTGGTTCAGCAACTGTTGCGTACGGACTGCCCATTGCAGATATGCGTCCATGTCGACGGTTCGACCGATGGAACGAACGAAGCGCTTGCGGAAATCGCATCTCGCGATGCCAGTTTGGTGGTCACCACCGGCCCGAATGACGGCAGAGGCCGCGCGATGTTTTCGGCGATTGCTTCCGCCACTGGCGACTATTGCATGGTCTTCGATGATGACGACGATCTCTTCACCGATCGCTTGCCGGAAGTCTGTGAGCACCTCTCGCAGAGAAGTGTCGATGAGAAGATTGCGGGTTTTGTGTTCTCGATGGCTCTTGGCCACCCAGAGACGGCAGCAGAGCCATTTCCATCGGAACGGACAAACCTGATAAAGATGCGGGCCGACGAACGGGTGGTCGGCGACAAGAAGGAGGTCATCAAAACTCCTTTGCTTAAACGGGTTGCCGTGCCCCCAGCGGGGCGGTTCCGCCGTGTTCCAACATCTCTTCTCTGGTCCAGATTGGCGATCGAATACGACGTTATCTGTGTCAATGTCGAGATTGGACGAAAACGATATTTGCCGGAGGGGATGACGGCAAGGATTCGGCTTCTTCAGCGGCAAAATGCATACCCGATGTTGTTGCTGAACTTGAACTACATCAAGGCGTTCTGGCTAGGACGATATCGGTCGGTTCGGTTCCTGGGCAAGGCGGTTCTTGCCTGTTTGAGCTTTGGTGCCTTGAGTTTCCCGTTCTTGCTCAAGAGGTCATTCGTGCGGGTGACTTCATGAAAGAAGCCAGCCTGTGGAAGTTGGTGGAAGCCATCGTAATACGAATTGTTCCTGGTCTTCTGAACATAGCGACGTTGCTGTACATCGGCAGCCATCTGGAGACTGGACAGTACGGTATTTTCAGCACGACGATTGCAACAGTTTCATTTATTTCGACACTTGTTTTTGGAGTCGCGACCTATTCGATAATGCCGGTTTCCGCAAAAATGCATGCCGCGGGAATGGGTAGAGAGTACGTATCGTCCATCTTGACCGTGCTGGCAGTTGTGGCGTTGTTTGTCGTCCTGTCTGGACTGGCACTGACGTGGCTGGGATTTGGCAATGCCGTTGCCGCGACCATCATCGTTTCTTTCGGCTTGCACACCGCACTTCAAGAGATTTTGAGGTCACAACTGCGCTTGTGGGCGTACGGTTGGTCGGCGATTGGCCAGGCCGTCGCATACCAGGCAGGAGCTATAGTCCTGCTTGTCGGAGATGCGAAAGTAGGCTCGGCTCTTGCAGCCTTTTCGCTCAGCTATTTCGTCGGAGCGCTGATTTCATTTGCCTTGCTGGGACCTAGGAATCTGAGACGGCCTGGCTTTTCCTATCTTGCCGGGTCTCTGGTCACTGGCTGGGGATTTGTGTTGAGCAATCTGGCCGAGAGCGGCGTGTTTGTCGGCATCCGATACATAGTTTTGTTGCTTGGCTCCGAGACCCATCTCGGTGTCTTCTCGTTTTGTGTCGATCTTTCACAACGGTCCGTCGGCTTCTTCATGAATGCGGCCAGCTTCGTTTTCGTGCCAAGGGCGTTTCTCAGCGCCGCAAATGGAAACGTCAGGGAGTTTCGGCGCGGACTGTTCGAGGGAGCGGCCATCGCACTCATTTTTGCGACCGCGGCGGCGGCCGGAATAGTTGGCCTGTTTTTCTCGGGCCATGCCTCCGGATGGCTGGGGAAGTCTTTTGACCCTGTGGTGTTCGGGATCGTTTCTTGTGCTGTTCTGATCAACAGGACGAAAAAGGTGATCATCGATCCGTTTGCGCTTCGGTCGAGCAAAGCGATGACGTTGACCTATTCCTACGCGATAGGGGCGTTGGCTTGCTGTTGTCTGGCGGCATTGGGCCTTTGGTGGCGGGTGCCGCTTGGCAGTGAAATGGCGTTTTTGTTCGGATATGTCGTTGCCGCTGCCTGTTCCTTTTTCGCATTGAGGAATGTGATTGCAGACCAAGGGCCTGATGCGAAACAGCGCACTGTTTTGGTGGTCGGGCCGGATGCCAGAAATGAATGAGAAGAAAGCACTCTACGACGAGGAAAACAGGCGCATCGTCCATGTCGGCACGGTGGCTGATGACGACTATTGGGATTCTCACTGGGCCGAAGGGATTGTCTTGAGGCCGGATCGCTTTGTCGTTGAAACCACCAGGCGATACCTGACCGGATCGGCCAAGATCCTGGACGCTGGATGTGGCTTGGCCAATACGGTCCATGGCCTCCACCAGGCAGGCTTTTCCGCCTACGGGATCGACTTCGCGCAGAAGACCGTGGGGATGGTGAACCGTGCCGCGCCCCATTTGCAAGTGACCGTGGGGGATGTTCGAGCAACGGGCTTCGCGGACGAATTCTTCGATGGGGTGTGGTCTCTGGGGGTGATCGAGCACTTCTTCGACGGTTACGATGAGATCGCATTGGAGATGAGGCGCATCATCCGGTCAGGAGGAGTTGCCTTCGTGACAGTGCCGAGCATTTCTCCTCTCCGACGGCTGAAGATCAGAATGGGTCTCTATCCCAGGTTTTCAGGTGAACAGGCCGGATTTTACCAGTTCGTTCTTGAGCCGTCTTCGATTGTTTCCAGTTTCGAACAGTACGGCTTCAAGCTTCTGGGATCACAGCCAAGGGGAGGCTTCAAGGGGCTGAAGGACGAGACATTTTTCTCCAAGCCGATGCAGGCCTGGTACGACAGCAAGAATGGAATCCTGAGAGGTTTGCGTGCTGCTGCGGACCGGTTGCTCGGCCCATTTTCGCATCATACGCGGCTCTACATCTTCCACAGGATATAGCGCGGATGTCAAATCCGAGTGGGCGCAGATCGCCAAACGAAACCGGTGGTGAAGCAGTGTCGATATTGCGAAAGTTTGTTCGCGCGAATGTGGCCATTTCCGAGTTCCTGGACAGTGCTCTGCCGCGGCGCCTTCGCATCGACGGCAACCGTACCTTTGCGACGGAGATAGCACCTCCCTTACTTACCTCAAACGCACGGGTTTACGATCTTGGCGGGGGTGCCAGGCCGTTCGTCAGTCTTTCGGAGAAGCGGCGCCTGGGGCTTTTTGTCGTTGGGCTCGACCTCGACGCGGAAGAGTTGTCGAAAGCGCCACGCGGAATATACGACGAGGAGATTGAAGCGGACCTTACCTCGTTTAGGGGGAGGGGCGATGCTGACGTCGTCATTTGCCAGGCAACGCTCGAGCACGTCCGTGATGGCGAGGGTGCCGTGCGCGGCATTGCCAGTTGCGTGAAGCCGGGAGGCATGGTTGCCATTTTCTCGCCCTCGCGCAACGCCGTTTTTGCCAGATTGAATCGGGTCCTGCCGGAGGGGATGAAGCGACGGCTGCTTTTTGCGATCTATCCTGAAAAGGGCATGGGTCATGACGGGTTTCCGGCCTTCTACGACAAGTGCTTGCCCAGTGACGTCGAGACAATCGCAAAACGGAACGACCTGGAACTTGTCGAGCGCCGTCTGTTCTGGAAAAGCTCCTACTTCTATTTTTTCGTGCCGGCCTTTCTTGCCTGGCGCATCTGGTTAGGCGTTTCGGCCCTGTTTCTCCGCAAGGATGCCGCTGAAACCTACGCCTATGTCTTTCGGCGAAAACAGTGAGTTCCCGCGGCTCATGAAAAGGAAGCTCGCGCTGATCGCCATTCCGCTCGACAGAAGAGGCGGTGCCGAAACCATTCTGAAACTTGTTGCGCGCGCACTCGCGAGGCGACCCGACTGGGACGTCGAAATCGGCTTCTTGGGTAGCCAGGCGGCGGGCGAGGCCGCTGGATCACACCAGGACGGAATTCGGTGCAGCTACGGCTTTGGCGGCGGCAAGGCCATGAGCGAGTTTTTGCTCGCCCCGCGGCTGCTCCGGCGTCGGTACGATTTGGTGTTCTCGAGCCACGCACGGGTAAACTCGTTTCTGGCTGCCGCTCGAAGCATTGGACTTCTCCGCAGCCATAGGCTGGTCGCCCGCGAGTCCACGGTACTTCTGGATCGTTTCAAGGGTCCTCGCGCGCTCGCTTACAAGGCGCTCTACGCTGCCTATGGCAGCCAAGACATGATAGTCGCGCAAACGAGCTATATGAATGAACGCTTGCGTGACGTATTGCCCCGGCGAGCAATCGCCAAGTTGTGTACTTTGCCCAACCCGGTCGACGACGATCTCATCGTCAAAATGTCGATGGAGGCATTGTCCGGGCACGACGCCGAGATACTTTCCCGCCGTCCACAGATAGTCTGGTGCGGCCGGCTGATTGATGTGAAGCGTCCGACGATCGCGGTTGATGTGCTGGCCGAAGTCAGACGAAGGACCGGCGAGGATTATGGGCTGACCATGGTTGGCTCTGGCCCCATGGAAGCGGAGTTGAGAGCCCGCGCCGGCAAGCTTGATCTGGCCTCGCGACTAAATCTGCTCGGCCAGAGAGACAACCCGTTTCCGCTGTTTCGCGCAGCGCGTGCCGGCATGCTCACGTCGGCGACGGAGGGATTTCCCAACGTCCTTCTGGAAATGATGGCTTGCCGGATTCCCGGCATCGTCACCACCCCCTGTGCGGGAGATCTGGACATGCTGTCGGGCCTGGAGATTTCAGCCGGCTTTGGCGCGTCGGAAATTGCGGAAGCACTGCTGAAGGTCATTCAAGTCGGTGACCGGTCGGCCTTGTACGGAAAGACCTTGTCGGAAAGATCGCCGGATCGGTTTGCGGATATGCTGTTGAGAGCGCCGTCGTCATATCCGGGTGGGCAGAGATGACGGCCGTTGCTCGCAACAAGATAGTCGTCTCGATAAACACATCCTGGAATGTCGTCAATTTCCGCAAGGGACTGATCGAGGCGCTGCGGAGCCGTGGCTATGACGTGGTCGTCGTCGCGCCGAGAGACGAGTATTCTCCGCTGATTGGGGCCATGGGCTGCCGCTATGTCGAACTCGACATGGACAATTCCGGCACGTCACCGTTGCGGGATTTGGTCCTTCTGTGGCGCTACTGGCGTCTCTTGCGGCGCGAGAGACCGCTGGCGTTTGTCGGCTTCACGATCAAGCCCAATGTGTTCGGCTCCATCGCGGCCAATCTGAACGGCATTCCCGTCATCAACAACATTTCGGGATTGGGGACGGCGTTCGTCCGCGGTGGTCTGCTGCTCAGGATTGCCAAGGCCTTGTACCGGGTGGCATTGGCCCGTTCCAAAATGGTTTTCTTCCAGAATGACGATGACCGGATGCTGTTCGTCGACGAACGTCTGGTTCGCAAGGATCGAACCGCGCTTTTGCCTGGCTCCGGCATCGACCTCGTGCGTTTTGCCCCGTTGTCCGAAGCGCGCACCGGGTCTGGCGCCATCGTCTTTCTTCTCGTGGCCCGGCTTCTCTGGGACAAGGGTGTCGGCGAGTTCATCACGGCGGCCCGTCGGGTTTGCCGTGAGGTGCCCGGAGTGCGTTTCCAGCTACTCGGCTTTCTTGATGTCGAAAACCGGACCGCGGTCAGCCGCGAGCACGTGGAAAAATGGGTTGGCGAGGGATTGGTCGAATATCTCGGCTCCACCGAGGATGTGCGGCCTTTCATGCGTGCCGCCGATTGTGTCGTGCTGCCCTCCTACAGGGAGGGAACGCCGCGCTCGCTGCTCGAGGCGGCTGCGATGGGCAAGCCGCTGATCGCAACCGACGTGCCAGGATGCAGGGAAGTGGTGGACCACTCCGTCAATGGCTTCCTATGCAAGGTGAGGGACCCTGATGACCTTGCGAGCAAGATGGTCGAGTTTGCGCGGCTGGACGGCTCGTCCAGGGACAGAATGGGGGCACAGAGCAGAAACAAGGTCGAGCGGCAGTTTTCGGAAAGGATCGTCATCGAGAAGTACATGCAGCAGATAGAAAGACTGAGCGCCCTTGCGACGAAATGAGCGGACCGGCCGCACAGGGTCGGATGGAGGATGGTTTTGTCAGTCAGGAGCATAGCGTTGCTTGCCGTCGTGGCTGTTTTGTTTGGTGTTGGCTTTCTGGGCATCATCGTGATGCAGAGGGGCGGCCCGTCCCCCGCGAAGCCGGTAGCCGAGCTCAAGCCGTTTGACGGCAAGCTCGCAATCCCATCGGTCGATGATCTGCGCGTCGGCGGTCGCAAGATCCTGCTGTGCGGAGCGGCGTTTTCCAGGCCTCAGGCTATGCGCCTCCTGGTGACGGAAGCGGCGCGCCGAGACTACCAGGGGCTCGTCCTGGCCTGCAAACCTGTCGGTGCCGGAACACCTTGCGACGGCAAGATCGCCTCCAGGGTTGGCGATACCCTTGTTGTGCAGTGCTTGACGGCCGAGGGCGAAGATTTGGCCACCATACTTACGCAGGGCGGAATTCTCTGCGGCCAGCCGGTTCAGGCCGGCGCAACGTACAAACCTTGCTGAGCAGGTCGCCAGTAAAGACCGGAGCCTCTTGCGGCGAAGTGAGTGGGTCTTGTTCTCAAGCTGGCCGGCTGCCCGTATTTGGGTATTTATGGGTCCTTTCTTGGGTATGTCGGTTCTTGAATTTTCGGGTATTTGTGGGTATATTTGTGGGTATGACCCTGAAGATCGACTCTCTGCAAATTACCACCGAGATCCTTGCCCTGGTCTCGGAGATCGACGAATTCAAAGGGGCTTGGCGAGCGCTGGGCGCGCTCGCTCCGGAGCGCCTATCGGCTCTGCGCCGCGTTGCGACCATCGAGAGCATCGGCTCTTCTACCCGTATCGAAGGAAGCAGGCTTACTGACGGCGAAGTGGAGCGGCTGCTCGCCAACCTCGACATCAAATTCTTTGAGTCCCGAGACGAGCAGGAAGTCGCCGGATATGCGCAGGTCATGGAATTGATCTTCGCGCATTTCGATGCGATTGATCTGACCGAAAACCACCTGACACAACTACACCGTGACCTGCTGGCGTTCAGCAACAAGGATGAACGCCATCGCGGTGCATATAAGACACTCGCCAATAATGTCAGTGCGTTCGATGCCGACGGGAAAGAGATTGGCGTCATTTTCGAAACGGCGACGCCCTTCGATACACCAAAGCGGATGAAGGAGCTTATCGAGTGGACTCGCAACACACTCAACGAGCAAAGCCTGCACCCTCTGCTCGTCGTCGCAATCTTCACGGTGGTGTTTCTGGAGATACACCCATTCCAGGACGGGAATGGACGGCTGTCGCGCGTTCTGACGACGCTCCTGCTGATGCGCAGCGGATATGCGTATGTGCCTTACTCTTCCCTCGAAAGCGTGATTGAGAACAGCAAGGAAGGCTACTATCTGGCGCTACGCCAGACCCAGAAGACGATCCGCAGCCCGAACCCCAATTGGCAGCCATGGGCTGTGTATTTCCTGCGCGCTCTGCAGCAGCAAAAGCGGAGGTTGAAGAAAAAAATCGAGCGGGAACGCCTTGTGCTCGGCACGTTGCCCGAACTCTCGCTGCAAATCGTTGAGGCCATCAATGAGCGTGGGCGCATAACCATCAGCGAGATCGTCAACTTGACAGGTGCAAACCGAAACACCGTCAAAAAACACTTGGCCATTCTGGTCGAAGCGAACCATCTGGCCCAACATGGAACCGGCAAGGGAACGTGGTACGGCCAAAATAGGCGGTAAAGGCTCCAAGTCTGAGGCACGTCGACTTGGTGAATTGGATCGAGGTGGGGGCATGGAGCCAGATCTCTATGGCCGAGAGATGAGGAATGGGTAGCCGAGCCGGCCGTCTACCCCGTTGGCCGCGATTGGTATCGAGCCGATCTCGAATTACATGCTGTCAGCAGGAATATCTACACCGAAAATGTATCTATAATTCAATATATTAGCTTGGGTGTCGGAAGGTTTGGCGCGCTCAGCTTGGTCAAATCTTATCGAGCCAGTCACCGCGGAAAGGAGACCTCAAATTTTTGCCCGATAATAAGAAACCTGTGAAAGTTAGTCGAAAACTATTAATGCGATTTGGCTAAAGTACTGTGCTCGGACAGACACGCATCAGCTTAAATCGCCTCGCGCGCGCGAAACAGGTTGGAATTGTGGCCAAAAACTGGTACGCGCTGATGCACTGCCTTTGACTGGGTGCGTCTGAAGTGGTGCAGCAAGAAGGGATCGAAGACTGATGAACCTTGTGGTCAAAACTGCGCTTGCCGTATTTGTCGTGTCAATCGGGTTTGGTCCAGCTTCATCGTTTGCCCAGGATGCTTCGTGCAGCTGCGCGACACCCTATCAAGGTTCGGCAAACCCGATCGGATCCATCCGTTCCGCCATCGGTGATGTGATGGTGTCGCAGACGGCGGGCTATGGCGCTGCCAAGGTTGGAAGCGCGCTCGATTTCGGCAGCCGTGTGGTGGTTGGCGCCAAGGGCGCGGCCTCCGTTCTGGTCGGCGGCTGCAATCTGGAGGTTTCGGCCAATTCGAGCCTCGACGTTTCCCGCCTTGGCGACGACATTTGCCTCAAGCTTGTCGGCTCGGAGCAGACGGCTGCTATTCAGCCCTCCGGCGGCGGCGCTGGGTTCGGTCCGCCGGAGACGATTTTCGCCGGGGCGCTTCTGACGTCTGGCGTGCTCGCGGCGACGCAGGACGACGACAACGGCGTCAGCCGCTGACGAAGATATGGCGGCGTCGGCCGCTGTAGAGAAGGGTCTGGATAGGTTGGCGGGCCGGCTGGTTTATTGGGTTTGTTAACCATATTGTTCTATTGCTTGGGGCGGGGCGGGCTGTAATTCGTACCAACAGGGCGAGTTACAGATTTTGGTGGGGTAAAATGATGAGTTGCCATCGGTTCGGGGCTGCTTTTGCTTTTGTTGCATTCGTCGCAGGGGGCGTCCTGTTCGCCGAGCCCGAGGCTGTAGCTCAGCAAACCTGTTCCTGTCTTGCGCCCGTGCCGGCGTCCGAAGACGCGATAGGTCGTCTTACGCAGGTCCGGGGTGATGTCCAGATGTCCCAGGCCGGCGGCTATGCAGGGGTGGATGCCGAGGCGCCGGTGTATGCGGGCGCGCGCATCATGACCGGGTCGCAGGCGTCTGCTTCGCTGGCTATCGGAGCCAATTGCGCGCTCGATATTCCAGCCAATGCCACCGTCAAGGTCGACCCTATCGAAGGCGGCATGTGCGTTTCGCTTGAGACACCATCTGCGACGATCGTACCCGCCAGCTCAGAACCTGGCATGCTGCCGGTTCTCTTGGGCGGCGCCGCCGTCGGTGGTGCCGTCGCCCTTATTATCGGCCTGCAGGATGACGACGACGCGGTCAGCCAATAGGCGGGATACGACCCCCGTTGTTTTGCGTAAATTTGTCAAATGCGTCATTCGCCTTCATGCGGGTGACGCGTTTCTATTTTTGTCGAGGCGAAGCTTTGCCTCCTCTCAACCAGAAACGCCAATGATCGACCTGCATTCACATATCCTGCCCGGTCTCGATGACGGTTCTCCTGACTTGGCCATGTCGCTGGAGATGGCACGGCTGGCAGTCGCCGACGGTACAACGCATATGGCATGTACGCCGCATGTAATGCCTGGGGTTTATGAGAACGCCACGCAAAACATTGCCGAGGCTGTTCAGGCGTTGGAACTGGAGCTTCATCGCGCTGCCATACCGCTTACCCTATACGTTGGCGCTGATGTTCATCTCGCGCCTGATCTTTCCGATCGATTGAGGCTTGGTACGGTGCCGACTCTGAACGGATCCCGCTATTTCCTGTTCGAACCGCCACATCACATTCTGCCTCCGCGGCTCGAAGACTTCGCCGCGCGTCTCATAGGCGCCGGCTTCGTGCCGATCCTCACTCATCCAGAGCGGTTGACCTGGATCAAGGCGAATTACGACGTCATCGAGAGGTTGAATACGCTAGGCTGCCTTATTCAGCTCACGGCTGATTCTGTGACGGGGGCCTTTGGACGTACGGCGCTCTACTACTCGGAGAAGCTGCTGGATG
Source organism: Mesorhizobium sp. M0518 (assembly GCF_040321125.1). Lineage (NCBI taxonomy): Bacteria > Pseudomonadati > Pseudomonadota > Alphaproteobacteria > Hyphomicrobiales > Phyllobacteriaceae > Mesorhizobium > Mesorhizobium sp. M0518. The sequence continues at coordinate 206,666 of NZ_JAMYQY010000012.1, read as the reverse complement.
AGGGCAGGGTGGATATTGTCGCCTCCGACACGCACGGCGCCAGCCGGCGGCGGCCAGGGCTTTCGCAGGCGGTTGTCGCCATCGCGAACCGGTGTGGGGAAGATGAGGCTTACAACATGGCAGTGAAACGCCCGGACGCGATATTGCAAAATCGGCCGCTCGTGCCCATCGGAAAGCAAAGCGCGAGGAAATCGGGCGGCAGCAGTGCGGGGCGGTTTGGCGGATTGGGCCGGTTGTTCAAGAGCGGGGCTCTTTGATGGGCATTTTCGATCTTGCAAGAAGTCATGCGGGCACCGTGCCCGCTTTGCTCGCATCGCTAGCAATATCTGCTTGCGCAAGCACTTCGTCGACATCGACGTCCTCCACCAGTTCTGTCGATGCGCTGCAGCCGATGGCGTCTTCATCGGCGCTCTCAGGCGGTGGTACGCTGCAGGTGGTCAAGGATCTCCCGCCGCCGCAGAATACCCAGAACGGCAGCGAGCAGCCGCTGTCTGCCAACGATGTACTCGAGGTCAGTGTGTTTCAGGTCGATAATTTGAACAGAACAGTTCAGGTCGACGCGGGCGGGCAGATTTCGCTTCCGCTGATTGGAACCATGACTGCAGCCGGCAAGACCGTTCGTCAGCTCGAGAAGGAAATCGAGACTGCCTACGGTGAAAAGTACTTGCAGTCGCCTGACGTGACGATTTTCGTCAAGGAGTCGATTGGCCAGCGCATCACGGTCGATGGTGAAGTCAACAAGGCCGGCATTTATCCGGTGTCCAGCAGCGCTTCCTTGCTCGACGCGATCGCCCTTGCCGGAGGGTTCAATCCGGTCGGTGATGCCGGCAAGGTCTTCGTCTATCGCAATGTCGGCCAAAACAAGCTGGTCGCAAATTACAATGTCGAGGAAATCCGCGCCGGCAAGAACCGCAACCCGCGGATCTATGGCGGCGACGTGGTCGTCGTTTTTGCTTCGAAGTCGAAAATCGCGATGAACAATTTGAAGGATGCGCTGGGCCTCGCCTCCAGCGCTGCCCGCATTGCGGTCATTCCGTAGACACGGACAACTCCAGGATCACCTCGCGCATGCTCGATCGTAACAGGCAGCCCCAACTTGCCGGACCCGGACATGGCCAGGCCCTGTCCGCGGACTCCTATTACGACGTGCCGCAAAACTACGGTCCCTATGGTCGCGACTATGCGGGCCAGGATGAGGGGTTCAACCCGCTCAAGCTGCTTTTATACATCGTCCAGTATCGCTGGCTGATCGTCATGATGGCGGCGGCCGGGCTCGTTGCCGGCGTCATCGTGACGATGATGCAGACACCAAAGTATCAGGCGATGACGCAGCTCGAAGTTCTGGTGCCTTCGGCGAAAGTGTTTCAGGACATTGAGGTTGTTTCCGAAAACAGCGACGTCCGGGCCTTCCTGACCGCTCGGGAGAAGCTGAAGAGCCGGGCATTGGCTCAGCGCGTGGTGTTCCAGCTTGGGCTTAGCGAAAAACCGGATTTTCTGTTTCCGACGCCGAGCTTTTCCCCGAGCAATATTGTCTACCGTGCGTTCGGGATGTCCAAGTCACCCTCCATTGAGGAGAAAACGCCCGAAGAGCGCGAGGCAATTGCGATCAAGCGCATCCAGGAAGATCTGACTGTCAATCTGATCACCAATACAAGCCTGCTATCGATCACCTTCGTCGATCAAAAGCCGAAATATGCAAGCGACGTTGCCAATCAGGTTGCGCAGAGTTTTATCGATCAACGTCTCGATCAGACCAGCGAGACCTCTGATCTGGCACGGCAGTTCATCCAGGAACAGGTTTTGCAAGTGAAGCAAAAGCTGCAGACCTCCGAAGAGGAACTGGTCACCTATGCAAAAGATGCCGGCATCACGGTTACCGGCGATGACAAATCGCTGATCGGCTCAAACATCGAAGCCCTGAACACCGCCCTGGCCACTGCAATCCAGGAGCGTCTTGATGCGGGGCGGGTGGTCGATCAGATAGAAAAGGGCCGCGGGTCGAGCCTCGGTCCGGTTCTGGAAAGCGAAGGTTTGCAGAAGCTTAGCGACAAGCTGGCGGATCTGACCAGCCAGTATCAGCAGAAATTGGGCATCCTGAAGCCCGGTTTTCCGGAAATGCAGCAATTGCAATCGCAGATCAAGGAACTGCAGCGACTCTACAACAACGGCGTGCTGGCGATAACCGATTCGTTGCGGCTGAAATATCAGGAAGCGCAGAACAAGGAAACCGACCTCAAGTCCAAGCTCGCGGAGATGGAGAGGCAGCAGGTCGTCTTCAACGACAAGAATATCAAATACACGATCCTGAAACGCGAAGTCGACTCCAACCGGTCGCAGTATGACAGCCTTATCGCCAAGCTGAATGAAGTCGGCGTTAGCTCGGAGCTCAAGACGCAAAGCGCTGCGATAGTCGATTTCGCTTCGCTGCCCACAGCCCCCTATTCTCCACGTCTGAGCATCAATCTTGCAGTCGCTCTCGCGCTTTTCATGGCCCTGGCGGCATCGATCATCTACATCATCGAGTTGCTGAACAACACTTTCACCAACCCGGAGCAGATCGAGAAAGATCTGGGGCTGGCGATGCTCGGCATCCTGCCGCTTGTCGGTGACCGCGAACTCATAGCCAGCATCGCCGATCAAAAATCCGGGCTCTCCGAGGCCTATCGTTCGCTGCGAACATCGCTGCAGTTCTCCGGTGCGGAGGGCGCGCCGCGATCGCTGCTGGTGACCAGTTCGGAACCGTCGGAAGGCAAGTCGACCACGTCGTTCAAGCTTGGCCAGGATTTCGCGGCACTCGGCGCAAGGGTTCTGCTTGTCGACGGCGATCTCCGCAAACCCAACCTGCACCGGCTGTTCGGCCTCGACAATGCGATCGGGTTGAGCAACCTGCTGACAAATACCGTTCGCAAGGACGATCTGCCGAGCATTTTCAGACCGACGAAATACCCCAATGTCACCGTGCTGACGTCCGGAACGATTCCGCCGAATCCGGCCGACCTGCTCTCGTCGCCGAAGATGGCGTTGATCTTGACCAATCTAGGCAAACGCTTCGATCTGGTCATCATCGACGCCCCGCCGGTCGTCGGTCTTTCCGACGCACCAATCCTCAGCCGGCTTGCCGAAGGCACATTGATGGTCGTTTCGACCAATCAGGTCACACGCAAGTCAGCCAAAACGGCACTCAAGCGTCTGCGCTCAGCCGGTGCGAACGTGATCGGAGCGGCGATGTCGAAATTTACGGTCAACAAATTCGATTACAATTACGCCTATAAATACATGAACTATCAGTACTACGACTATGGCGCGAGTACCCCGAAAATTGAGGGCAAAGTCGATGACGGAGCAGGCCAGCCCGCTCACGCGAAATCTCCGGCGTTCAGGCGTTTGGTTCGTCGCCTCCGTTCTGGTGTTGGCGGTTTCGTCGATAGGGCTAAGTCGGCTTCTTGAGTCGGAAACGCCGGCCGTCTCGCTTGCGCTTGATCCCTTGAACACAGATGCCTTGATAGGCGAAATTGCCGGTCGGTTGAGCGAAACAGGCGACGGTGTTGATCTCGACGTCTTGGCAGCAAAGGCGAGGGGCGCGCTTCGTTTCAACGTCGCGGACGCCCGGCTCTACAGCCTGATAGGCGAGATTGAGTATCGACAAGGCGAGAAAGACGAGGCTTTTGAACTCTTCGACCAGGCTCGAAAGCTGTCCAAGACCGAAATCCATTCGCTTCAGAGATCGATCGATCGCTCGATCGAGGTGGGCGATCTGTCAAAGGCCGTTGCCGAGATCGACACGTTGCTGCGCCGGTGGCCCGACAGATTTCCAGTCATTGCGGCAGGCTTGCCGGCTATTCTTTCAAACCCGGACGGATATCAGGCTGTCCTGGCAGCCTTAAGGATCGAGGCGCCGTGGAGATCCAATCTTTTCTCCGCCCTTGGTAAGGATCCGCGGGGCCTGCGCGTCGCAAATCAACTGTTGCTTGACCTTGCCGGATCGAGCTCACGACCGACGTCGAAGGAATTGTCTGCCGTAATCGACGGGTATATCCGGCAGAAGGAATACGAGGCGGCCTATCGGCTGTTCCTGTTCAGTCTGTCCGATCAGGAGCGGACACTGGCCGGATACATTTTCAACGGCGGCTTTGAGCATATCCTCAGCGACAAGCCATTCGACTGGCAGGTTCGCGACCGCTCCGGTCTGGAAATTACCTTTGCCGGGGCGCGCGATGTCGGCGAAAGCGATAGCGGAGCGACTGTCCGGTTCCTGAATACGCCGGTAAAGAACGCCGCGCTCCAGCAATACGTTGGATTGCCTCCCGGCTCCTACAGGATTTCCCTGATCGCCTCCGCGAGAAACCTGAAGCTGCCCAAACAGTTGTTCTGGTCCATCAGATGCGCGGATCCGGCGGGCGAAATAGCGCGGTTCAACATTCCGGAAGGCACATTCAATCGGCGGCAGTTGAGCCTGGATTTCGCGATCGGACCAGGCGCGTGTCCCATGCAATTGTTGCGGCTGGAAACAGCTGCCATCGCTGAGAGCTGGCGATTTCGGTACGTTGGCACGCTGGTCATGCACAAATTGAGCATCGAAAGAGTTTCATCTTGAGAGAGCGGTCAACCCGGTCCACGGAATGGGAAAAATATCTGCTTGGGTCGGTTCTTTTCCTGTCAGTGCTGATTGGCGGCGGCACCGCGAGCGGTCTCTATACCGAAGCGCTGATCGAGGTGGCGGCGATTGTCGCGGCCGCGGCCGTCATTTCAAGGCCGTCGGAGCACGGCATCCCTCGCTCGGCCCTGTGGTTGCTTGCTCTGGGCCTAGCCGTGTTCTGTTTTCAGATCGCGCCGCTGCCTGCCGCCCTGTTGAGCGGATTGCGGCCTGAGGTTTTACTTGCAAATCCATGGCTGAGCGGTGAAACCGGGCTGCGTTTCGTCAGTGTCGGCGTGGGACGTACGATCGAGTGTCTGTTGTACTTCGTGGCGATGGCTGCATTCTTTCTGAGCGTCACCCGCCTGCGCCCAGATCAGGTCTACGGTCTTCTGCCCTTCTTTTTGATGGGTGTCATCTGTAACGGATTGGCTGCGGCGATCCAGTATTCGCTCTCCGACACGGTTGCCATACAGGGTTTGCTGCCGTTCACGATCAATGCGGGACTGTTTGCCAACCAGAACCATTTTTCAGCTTTGCTCTTCGTCTCCATCCCCTTCGTCGTCTACTACGGCCTGTTTCGCGGGCACCTTCTGTCCGGGTCGCTCGGCTTGATAACGCTGCTGCTGCTGCTTCTGGCCGCCGGTTCGCGCGCCGGTATTCTGATAGGGCTGGCGATCACCATAGTATCTGTCGTCTTTCTGTCCGCGCGCTCGAGGCTGGGCGGGTATGGAATACCCGCTGTCTTCATCGGGCTTTCGCTTTACACCATCGGGGCGTGGACGAAGATCGATGCGGAAGTGGTTGACCCGGCCTTTGGACGGGCCGAATTTGCCCGCACGACGATCGCGGGAATTGAAGAGAACTGGGCGACGGGCGTCGGCTTTGGCAGTTTTCCGAAGGTCTACCAGATTTACGAAAAGGGAGAGATGATCTTCAAGCCCTACGTCAATCACGCCCACAATGATTATCTGGAATTGGCACTTGAAGGTGGCGCGCCTGTTGTCTTTCTGGTCGCGGCCTACTCGGTATTGCTTTTTGCGTTTTCCCTTGCGGCACGGCGAGATCCGCTGCAGAAAATGGCATTTCTCTCAGTATCGTTTCTGCTCGTCCATTCCCTGGTCGATTATCCCTTGCGAACGGCGGCGCTTGCGATGACTTTCGCCTATATGAATGGCATCATCTTTCACAAGGGATTCGCTGGGCGGTTAAGCCAGAGAGGCGAGTCGACCGAGGCCCATGATGACAATCTGCTTGTTCCCGTCAGGCCGGCCTTGGCAAGACGATAGCAATGCGTCGCCTGGAATTGGCCATGGATTGGCGCTGGACCGTGACCCGGTCGTTTGCCGAACGCCGAGATTGACAAGCCATTGCATGGAACCTAAGCACGGGCGGCTGGGGCCGGGGGGTTCAGGCATGTCAAGGAGAGCTTCTTGAAAGGAATTATCCTTGCTGGAGGCAGTGGAACGCGTCTTTATCCACTAACATTAGCAGTCTCTAAGCAAATTCTGCCGATATACGACAAGCCGATGATCTATTATCCGCTGAGCGTTCTGATGCTCGCGGGTATCCGTGAAATTCTGATCATTTCGACGCCGCGTGACCTGCCGGTTTTTCGCGATCTGCTTGGCGATGGATCGGAGTTCGGCCTCGACCTGTCCTATGCCGAGCAACCGCAGCCCAACGGGCTGGCGGAGGCCTTCATCATCGGCCGCAATTTCATCGGCAAGGACAACGTGTCGATGATCCTCGGCGACAACATCTATTTCGGCGACGGGCTGTCGCAGCTTTGCCGCGACGCAGCCTCGCGCGAAAAGGGCGCTTCGGTGTTCGCCTATCATGTCGAGGATCCCCAGCGTTATGGCGTGGTTTCCTTCGACAAGGCCACAGGAACGGCGCTGACGATCGAGGAAAAGCCGCAGGTGCCGAAATCCAACTGGGCGGTCACCGGTCTCTACTTCTATGACAACGACGTCGTCGACATCGCCCCTGCCATCCGTCCCTCGGCGCGCGGCGAGCTCGAGATCACGGCGGTCAACAATGTCTACCTCGAGCGCGGCCAGCTGCATGTGCATCGGTTGGGGCGCGGCTTTGCCTGGCTCGACACCGGCACGCATGACAGCCTGCATGAGGCCTCGTCATTCGTGCGCACCATCGAGCACCGCCAGGGCATCAAGGTCGCCTGTCCCGAAGAGATCGCCTTTGAACAGGGTTGGCTGACAGTGGACCAGGTTCTGCGTCGCGCCGACCACCTGGGCAAGAATGAATATGCCGCCTATCTGCGCCGGCGTGTCGTCGACCTGTCGGAGGGCTAGGCGTTGGAGGTCAGGCCCCTTGGCATCGATGGCGTGCTGGAAATCGTGCCGAAGCGACATGGCGACGCGCGCGGCTTCTTCGTGGAAACCTACAATGCCGAGCGCTTTTCGCAGGCCGGCATAGACCTGGCTTTCGTGCAGGACAATCATTCCTATTCCGCCGCGGCGGGCGTCTTGCGAGGGCTTCATTATCAGCTTGCGCCGCGCGCGCAGGACAAGCTGCTGCGCGTCATCCGGGGCAGCATTCTCGATGTGGCCGTCGACATTCGCCGCGGTTCGAAAACATTCGGAAAATGGGTCGCTCTCGAAGTGTCGGCCGAAAAGGGCAACCAGATTCTGGTGCCGAAAGGCTTCGCGCACGGCTTCGTGACGCTCGTGCCTGACACCGAGGTCCTGTATAAGGTGACCGACACCTATTCGCAGGCGCATGATCGGTCGATCCGTTTCGACGATCCCGACATCGGCATCGAATGGCCGTCATTGACCGGCGGGTTCCAGCTCTCGGACAAGGATCTCAAGGCGCCGCTGCTGGCCGCCGCCGAGGTGTTCGCCTGATGGGTTACGTGAGGACAGCGGCATGAATTTTCTGGTGACGGGCGGTGCGGGCTTTATCGGTTCCGCGGTGTGCCGGCATCTATGCGCCAACCCGGCCTATCGGGTGACCAATCTCGACAAGCTTACCTATGCGGGAAACCTGGCCTCGCTGCGGCCGATCGAGAATGCACACAATTATCGCTTCGCGCAGGCCGACATCTGCGACGAAAGGGCCGTGCTCGACATCCTCCAGCGCGACGATATCGACATCGTCATGAACCTTGCCGCCGAGAGCCATGTCGACCGCTCGATCGATGGGCCGGGCACCTTTATCGAGACCAACATCGTCGGCACCTACAAGATGCTCAATGCCGCGCTGGAATACTGGCGCGGCCTGCCCGAAGACAGGAAGAGCCATTTCCGCTTCCATCATGTCTCGACCGATGAGGTGTTCGGCGATCTTCCCTTCGATGGCGGCATGTTCGTCGAGGAAACGCCCTACGCGCCATCCTCGCCCTATTCCGCCTCGAAGGCGGCCTCGGACCATCTGGTGCGGGCCTGGCACGAAACCTATGGCCTGCCGGTCGTGCTTTCCAACTGCTCCAACAATTACGGACCCTATCACTTTCCCGAAAAGCTGATCCCGCTGGTCATCCTCAATGCGCTCGATGAAAAGCCGCTGCCGGTCTATGGCGCCGGCGCCAATGTGCGCGACTGGCTGTTCGTCGAGGATCACGCGCGCGCGCTGGAACTTGTCGCGACCAGGGGACTGCCGGGCGAAAGCTACAATGTCGGCGGCAATTCCGAGCGGACGAACCTTGGCGTCGTCGAGACGATATGCGATCTCCTCGACAGCAGGCGGCCCCGGGCAGGGGGCAAGACCTATCGCGACCTGATTTCCTTCGTCACCGACCGCCCCGGTCACGATCGCCGCTATGCCATCGACGCCTCGAAGATAGGCCGGGACCTGGGCTGGGCGCCCAATGAGAATTTCGACAGCGGCCTCGCCAAGACCGTCGACTGGTTTCTCGACAACACATGGTGGTGGGGACCGATCCGCGAGCAGCGCTATGCCGGTGAACGGCTGGGCGAAGCACGCAAGGGGGCGGCGTGAGGCTGGTTGTCACCGGACGCGACGGGCAGGTCGCGGCAAGCCTCCTGGAGGCCGGCCAGGCCGCCGCCGGCGTTGAGGTCATCGCCATTGGCCGTCCGCAACTCGACCTTTCAAGACCCGACACCGTGATCGAAGCCATCGCGGCCGCGAAGCCTGATGCCGTCGTGTCGGCTGCCGCCTACACGGCGGTGGATCAGGCCGAGGACGAGCCCGATCTGGCATTCGCGGTGAACGCCGTCGGCGCCGGCAAGGTGGCGCAAGCGGCGGCGCTGCTTGGCGTTCCCGTCATCCATCTATCGACTGACTATGTCTTCGACGGCACCAAGGACGCCGCCTATGTCGAGACCGACGCGACCGCACCAGCCAGCGTCTATGGCGCCTCCAAGCTTGCCGGCGAACAGGCGGTTGCATCAGCCAATCCGCGCCATCTGATCCTGCGCACGGCATGGGTCTACAGTCCGTTCGGCAAGAATTTCGTGAAAACCATGCTGCGGCTGGCCGCCGACCGCGACGAGATCGCGGTGGTGGCCGATCAGTGGGGAAATCCGACATCGGCACTTGATATCGCCGACGCGATCCTGCATGCGGCGGCACAGCTGCACGACGGCGCCGCCACATCCGGCATCTATCATCTGACCGGAACCGGCGAGGCCAACTGGAGCGGCTTTGCCCGCCATATCCTGGACACAAGCCGCGTGTTGGGTGGTCCTTGGGCGCGGGTACGGGACATTGCTACGATGGATTATCCGACCAAGGCGCGCCGCCCCGCCAATTCCCGGCTGTCGAGCGCGAAATTCGCCGACGTGTTCGGGTGGAGGGCGCCGGACTGGCGTCAATCGACGGGGGCGGTGGTGCACCGGCTCCTAGCCGGTGAGACGAAACAGGCATTGACGGCATGAACAAGCACCCTTCAGCGGAAAACACGCGCGATGCGATGCCTGCCGGCAAGGCACGCGCCAAAGCCAAAACGGCAAGGCCTGCAAAGCAGGCTCTTTCACTTCGTGACCTGTACGACGCGCATCGCGGCAAAGTGTCGGATAAATGGTCGATCTATCTCAGCACCTACGACCATATTTTTTCAGAGTATCGAGACAGGCCGGTTCGAATCCTGGAAATCGGAGTTCAGAATGGCGGATCCCTGGAGATATGGCAGAAATATTTCCCCAATGCTGAAATAATCGTTGGTTGTGACGTCAATCTGGCTTGCGGGAATCTCGTTTTCGACAGCCGGAAGATAAAGATCTCCGTAGGTGACGCCAATACTGATGAAACAGAGCGCGACATCATCTCGATGTCGGAAAAGTATGATATTATAATTGATGACGGATCGCACCTATCCTCGGATATAATACGCTCGTTCGCACGATATTTCCCCCATCTTTCCGAAGGGGGCATGTACCTCGCCGAGGATTTGCATTGCAGTTACTGGCAGGAGTTCGAGGGCGGTCTCTACGATCCGCTTTCCTCGATGTCGTTTTTCAAGCGTCTGCTTGATGTGGTCAACCATGAGCATTGGGGGCTGGATCGCCGTCGGGTCGATGCCTTGGCGATTTTCGCCGACAGGCACCAAGTCGCATTTGATGAAGCTTCTCTCGCATCGGTTCATTCCGTCGAGTTCTTGAACTCGCTTTGCATTGTAACGAAGCTGCCAATTCCGGAAAACGTCCTGGGCGCGCGCAACGTGCACGGGCGGGTCGCGCTCGCCGACGGGAGCGTGGTTCTTCTCGACGAGACGAAGAGCAAGGCGATCGATCAAACCGGAAATCCATGGTCGTTGAAGTCAACAACGATGGAGGAGGAGATCGAAACCAACCGGAAATTGGTGGGGCATCATGGGGCGCGTATCGAGGCTTTCTCCAGCGAGATGGCTGAAATGCGAGAACAAATCCGGACCTACAAAGACGAGATCTCAAGCGCAAGGACACAAGTCAGCGCAAGAGACGACGAGATTGCTCAAGGGCGGACACAGATCATTGCGAGAGACAAGGAGATCGAGCTCCTGCAACAAAATTTGTCGATGGCGCACAGGGCGACGAGTGCGCTGCTTGCGGATCGCGACGAGGCGCGATCCGAGGAAATCCGGTTGCATGAGGTTCTCGATGCCGTTTATGCCAGCACATCCTGGCGAGTGACCAAGCCTCTGCGCGGGATTGGGAGCCGCGTCCACGCTATCGGCACCGCTCGCATGACGATCCGCCGCTTGGCAATTCGCGGCGCTTACGCTTGTTGGCACAATCTGCCGCTCTCCATCGACCTCAAGCGAAAATTGAAGAGAGCAGCGTTTTCGACCTTTCCTTCGCTGTTTGGCGTTACAAATGCCTACCGCGCCTGGAGAAGCATGGAGGCACCCCAAACGCCTTTGGGCAGCAACGAGATGGTCTTGCGCGGGGCGCTGGTCAGTTCCGGTCCGATCTTTGCGCCCGAACCCGTCTATGTGCCGGTTCTCAAGGCGCCGCCACTGCTCCAGAAGCCGGTGCGCGTCATCGCGTTCTACCTGCCGCAATTCCACCCGATCCCCGAAAACGATGAATGGTGGGGGCAGGGCTTCACCGAATGGACCAATGTGAGGCCCGCTGAGCCGCAATTTATCGGCCATCACCAGCCGCACGTGCCGGATGCGCTCGGGTATTATGATCTGCGCGACACTGCAGTTCAGCGCCGCCAGATAGAGCTGGCAAAGCTCTATGGCGTGGAAGGTTTCTGCTTCTATTTTTATTGGTTCGCCGGCAAGCGGCTTCTGGAAAAGCCGCTTGAGAACTGGCTCGGGGACAAGAGCCTCGACATGCCGTTCTGCGTCTGCTGGGCCAACGAGAACTGGTCGCGTCGCTGGGACGGGATGGACCAGGAAATCCTCATCGCGCAGGATCACTCCCCCCAGGACGACCTCGCCTTTATCGCCGAGGTCGCGCCTTATCTCCGTGACCCTCGCTACATCCGCATCGATGGCAAGCCGCTGTTGCTGGTCTACCGACCAAGCCTGCTCCCGGCGGCGGGTGAGACAGCGCGGCGCTGGCGGACCTGGTGCCGGGAGAATGGTGTTGGCGAGATTTTCCTAGCCTACACCCAGTCCTTCGAATCTGTGCCTCCCCACCGCTACGGGTTCGATGCCGCAGTGGAATTTCCGCCAAACAATTCCGCGCCGCCAAATGTCACGCATACAGTGACGCCGCTGCATGAGGATTTTGCCACGACCGTCTATGACTGGTCGGTATTCCCACAACGCAGCGAAACCTATTCATCCCGCAAATACAAGCTCTTCCGTTCGGTTTGCCCGGGCTGGGACAATACCGCACGCCGCAAGCGCGGTGGCACGGTGTTCATCAACAACACCCCCGCGCTGTATCGCAGATGGCTGGACAATGCTATTGAGGACACCTTGGCCCATATTAGCGAGCCATCCGAGCGGCTGGTTTTCGTCAATGCCTGGAACGAGTGGGCGGAAGGCGCTCACCTGGAGCCCGATAGCGTTAACGGCCACGCCTATCTGCAAGCGACCCGCGACGCTTTGGAGGCGGCGAAGGGGATCTCCAAGGCAAGGATTGCAATCGTTTCCCACGACGCCCACCCGCATGGGGCGCAATTGCTGGCTCTCAATGTGGCCAAGGGATTTAAGCGGCTTGGTTTTGAGCCCGATCTCATCGTGCTGGGCGACGGGCCGCTGCTCGGCCGTTTCGCCCACGCCGCGACCGTGCACAGGATCGACTTGCCTGAACAAGGCGATGCCGATGTGTTGAAACGCCTGGCCACCATTAGAAACAACGGTGCCGAGGTCGCCGTCGTGAATACCACCGTATCCGGAAAGCTCGTCCCGCTGCTGAAGCAGGCGGGGTTCCGCACCGTTTGCCTCGTCCACGAACTGCCCGGAATATTGGCGTCCTACGGTCTTGCTGACGCAGCCGCAGCCATTGCTGAGAGCGCTGACACGGTCGTTTTCCCAGCCGAGATCGTCAAAGCCGGATTCGAAGAGTTTGTTGGCCAACCGGTCAGCCAGTCGGTAGTCAGGCCGCAAGGACTCTATCTGCGTACGCCCTATCTCGCCGATGATCGCCAGCAGGTCCGCGAGGCGGTCCGCGCAAGATTAGGGCTTTCGACCAACGCAAGCATCATACTGTGCGCGGGCTATGCCGACCATCGCAAGGGCCTCGATCTTTTCGTTGATGCTTGCCTCAAGGTGATGGCATCCAGGCCGGATGCGGTTGCAGTCTGGGTCGGTCATGTCGATACTGTCTTTCACGCCAAGCAAATGCGGCGTGTGAAGGAAGCGGGACTGGAGGGCCGCTTCGTCTTTGTCGGATTGGTGGAAAATCCGCAGGAATACTATTTCGCCGCTGATATCTACGCCTTGACCTCGCGTGAAGATCCGTTCCCTTCGGTGGTGCTTGAGGCGCTGGATGCCACAGTGCCGGTCGTTGCCTTTGAGGGCGCTGGTGGCTTCCAGGATCTGCTGAAGCGGGATTGCGGAATCCTCGTGCAGGCATTCGACACCGATGCGATGGCCGAGGTCATTGGCAATCTGCTCGACAATCCAAGTGAAGCTCGGCGTCTCGCCAGCGTTGGCCGGGATATTGTCCGCCAGGAATTCAGCTTCAGCCAATACCTACATGACCTGCTGATTTACGCCGAAAGGCCGCTGCCGCGGGTGTCGGTCATCGTGCCGAACTACAACTACGCCCCATACCTGGGCGCACGTCTAGGCTCCATCGTCGATCAGACGATAAAGCCCTACGAGTTGATCGTGCTTGACGATGCTTCGACCGATGAAAGCGTAGAAGTCATCGAGGAATTTCTGGCCGGTTGCGACATCCCATACCGGCTGGTCGTCAATGCGCAGAATTCAGGCTCGGTATTCCGCCAATGGATGCGGGGGGTCGAAATGGCGCGCGGCGATTATGTCTGGATCGCCGAAGCCGACGACCTCGCCGATCCCGATTTTCTGGCCGAGCTTCTGCCCGCCTTCGAACGTGAGGAGGTGGTGATGAGCTACTGCCAGTCGCGCCAGATGGACGGCGCCGGCCGGGTTCTGTCCGAACACTATCTCGACTATGTGTCGGACATCGACCGGTCTCGCTGGACGAAACCCTACGTCGTGGACGGCCGCCAGGAAATCGCCGAGGCGCTTTACCTTAAGAACACCATTCCGAACGTCAGTGGCGTCTTGTTTCGAAGGGAGGCGCTCAGGAATGCACTGGCCAAACACAGCGAAGAGATCATGTCGTTGCGCAACGCCGGGGATTGGGTGACATATTTGCGTCTGCTCGAAAATGGTTCGATCGCTTTTTCCCCGCGTTCGCTCAATTCACACCGGCGGCATCAGTCGAGCGTAACCATAGGAAATTTCGATCTCAGGCATCTACAGGAGATCAGGCAGGTACAGGCCAACACAATCCGCAGCCACGATCTTGGATCTGCCGCGCTTGAACGGGCGAGCGTCTACGCCCGTGAACTCAGTGAACGATTTGGTATCCCAATTCAAGAATGACGACGTTGGTGGCTGTGGAGAATTAGATGTCTACAGAGCGTCGAGGAGATTTTAGTGAGAGTTCTTTTTCTGGGAGCGCCAATAGCTCCGCATCCTGATCCGCAGATTGCTTTTGAAAAGAAATTCGAAATCATTGGATACAACACCGGAAACCTTCTGATAGGGCAGTCTCTATTCGAGGAACTTCGCTTTGAAGAGTTCGGTCAGGGGTTGGGCTATTCCCCGCAAGAAGCAAACGAACGTTTCGACATCATTGCTATCGCCGCAGCGAATTTCATTTTCAAAAATTTTGATTTGTCCTATTTGGCTGACTTTATCGAGCCGACCAAGCTGCCATGCCTGGTTGCCGGCCTCGGGGCGCAAGCTTCTATCATCGGTGACAAAGTCACAGATATCCCAGAGGGCAGTAAACGCTTCCTTCGTATCATATCGGAACGCAGCAAGACCGTGGGCGTGCGTGGCCATTTTACGGCTGAAGTCATGAATGACTTTGCGATAAAGAACGTCAAAGAGGTTGGATGCCCAAGTTTGTTTCGCAAATTGCGTCCGGACTTGAAGATAAAGAGGCCAGGAAGAGACGCCGAACTGAGAGTTGCAGTGAACGGATCACGCAACGTATTTCTTCATTCGGCCAATCCCGAAGCTGCCCGGCGCGTTGAAGCTGATCTTTTGAAATTATCCGCTCATAAAAAATATCCATATGTTCTTCAGAACGAAGAACCGGAAATGAAAATGCTACTTTCCAGAGATGGGAGAGAAGATGATTTTGAGGTCGCCCAGGCAGTGCTCGGGCAGATGAACATGGAAATGGATCCGTCGCTCTATGTAAAGCACGTCAAAGAGAACGCAAAAATGTTCTTTGATCTGGCAGAGTGGGATGCGTACATCTCGAAGTTTGACTATTCGGTAGGAACGCGCTTCCATGGAAACCTGATCGCATTAACCAACGGTGTTCCTGCAACCATAATTTCCCATGATTCGAGGACGACGGAAATGGCGGAACTTATGAGCATCCCGCACATCCCGGTCGATAAAGTGGGACAATTGGACGTCCACGAGCTTGTGCAGGCTGGTAACTATGATGAGTTTCAGCGCAAGTACACTGTTCTATATGATCGTTTTGCCCAATTCCTTTCGGAAAATGGGGTTGCCCACCGGCTAGAGTAGCACCGTGAAGCTGAGCTCGTACCGAAGCAGCATTCTGCTTACGGCTTCGTTTTTTGAAAATCCTGATGGTGCTCCATGAATTCTGATTCTCATCCAGTTTACCGCCGGGCAGGTTACTGCCCAATCTGTGAAGCCAATGTCGAGTTTTCCGCCAACTATGATTGGTATCGTGATCATCTGCTCTGCTCCAGATGTGGATCGATCCCGCGCGAGCGCGCTTTGGCTCTTACGCTCACGCGACATATCCCTCGTTGGCGCAACCTTGTTATTCATGAATCCTCTCCCACTCCCCGCGGGATTTCTCCGAAGTTGAAGCGGGAATGTGCCGGGTATGTTGAATCGCAGTACTTTCCCGGAGAGCGTTTGGGCTCGTCCGTCAAGGGCTTCCGAAACGAGAACTTGGAGGCGCAGACATTTGGTGATGCGACTTTCGATGTCGTCGTTACACTTGATGTCATGGAGCATGTGAATATGCCGGAGCGGGTGACAAAGGAGATTGTCCGCACCCTGAAACCAGGCGGCGCTTACCTGTTCACCGTTCCCACCTACAAGGGCAAGATCGACAGTGAGCGCCGTGCGCTCTACAGGCCGGACGGAACGATCCAGCACACCGGCGAGCCGGAATATCATGGGAATCCGGTTAGCGATGCTGGTTCGCTGGTAACATTTCACTACGGCTATGACCTTCCAGAACTGATCCACCGGTGGTCAGGAATGGACGTCGAGGTGTGCCGTTTTCACGATCACTGGCACGGAATAGTAGGCGAATTTACAGAAGTATATTTGGCACGGAAACACGCCCGCTAAAGAATTTTTCTGCTTAGTCGGTGTTATACTCTACAGCTTTGAAGTAGCTCTCGCACTCGGTCGGGAAGGACAGCCCTAATTGGAAGGCCTCGGACACCTACCTCTTGCCAACGATCTTCGGGAGCCCGATTACATGGCGACATGCGGCAGCGACGGCTTTCATGCAAGCTTGCGAAAGGCCGTGAACGTGCCGAGGTAATAAGCCGGCGGCGGTTGAGGCAGCGAGTGTATGGGGATCGGTGAAAGCTTAGGTCGGAGCCGAAGAAAAGCGAATGGTCGCGGGTACCCCAGACAGACAGTAGGACGAGTTGGTTTGAGTTACAAGCGAGACGGAATGAATACGGAGATACGCCCCGAAAACAAGACCGCGCGGATTGATCTGCCAGGCCTTCTTGCAATGCGCTGCTACGCGGCGCTATCGATTGTACTCTTTCACATGGTCTGGCTCACGAAGCTGGAGATTCCCCATTATCTAGGATTCGTCCGATCGCACTTTGGCTATGGCGTGCCGCTGTTCTTTATCGTCAGCGCTTTCGGATTGTTTGTCGGTTATAGCAGCAAGATTGGCTCGCGGGATGATCTGCGGGAATACTACTTGCGCCGCTTCCTTCGGATTGCGCCGCTGTTTTATTTCATGATGGCGTTCTATTTCCCACTCTACTGGATGTTTGGCGCCGCGCAGTTTCCCACCTCGCCGTTTGCTCTCGGGTACGTCGTCAGCTCTGCACTGTTCATCTTCAATCTGACGCCCCAGTATGTGACCGGCTACGTCATGGCCTCGTGGACGATCGGCATCGAAATGGCCTTCTATGCCATTCTGCCATTGCTGGTTTTTGCAGTGACCGATCTTACGCGCTCACTGGTCTTCCTAGCCGTGGTCGTGTTCGTCACAGTTAGCTGGGATGCTGCGTTCCAAGGGACAACAGGGCCAATCGCGGCATTTGGTGGATATTCGCTGGTTGGCCACATGGTGAATTTTGCAGCCGGCATAGCCGGATATCACGTTTGGCTTAAGCTTCGTCAAACCTCCCCTCTGGCCGGTCAGGCAGTATTTGGCGTCAGTTTATTGGCGGTCATCGGCCTGATCGACTTTTCTGCCTACATCCCTGGTTTAGGCGGGCGCGTAGCGTGGGCGGTCGCTCTAGCTGGAGCAGTAGTCGGAGTTTCTCTTCATCCGGCAAGATGGTTCGTGAACCGAGTTGCAATGACCCTCGGGAACGCCAGCTTCAGCCTCTATCTCTGGCACCCTGTTGTTCTGGTCGGCTTGGAGAGGTGCGGCCTGTATCGCACGATCTATTCAGCATTCAGCGGCGCATCCGTCCCGTTCTTCGTCTCGACCATCTGCACTCTTGCTGTATTGATTCCTTTGGCGCTGGTGAGCTATCGATACATCGAGCGGCCCGGCATGGGCCTCGCGAAACGCTTGTCCAGGCGATCTCTAGCAGGCAGTTGACCAATCGCGCGCGCAATTCATTTTAGTAACGTCCACAGGGCGCAACGTTGGCATACTCAACCGCAGCAGGTGCGACGAATTGGGAATCTGAACTGCGAGCATATAGTATCCGGGAAGAGTACCTTAAGACTTAGCTCGCGTTCCAGCCCTCTCTGCAGGTTTCGTCGTGAAGGCTTCGACCCTTCCGTTCTTAAGCGTCATTCTCTTCGTACATACGCTTTCGAGCAGGCTCTCATTGTGGGTCGCCAGGACGATGATGCCTGCCTTCTCTGCCAGTTCATCCATGCGTCGCTTGGCTTTTTCTTGAAATTGGGCGTCGCCGGCGCCGATCCACTCGTCCATCAGCAGAATTTCGGGGTCAAGGGCTGTAGCCGCTGAGAAAGCAAGGCGAGCGGCCATACCCTGGCTATAGGTTTTGAAGGGGACATCGATAAAGTCGCCAAGTTCGCTGAAGGCGATGATCTCCGGCATTTTTTCTTGGATCTCGGCCTCGGTCCACCCGCTGATCAAACCCCTCAGAACAATGTTTCGCCGCCCCGTCGCTTCGGGGCGAAATCCTATGTTGATGTTGAACAAAGCGTCGACTTTGCCTTCAATGGCTACTGTGCCGGCCGATGGCTGATAGATGCCGTACAACACCTTGAGCAGTGTCGTCTTGCCGGCCCCGTTTGGGCCGACCAAGCCCAAACGGTCGCCCGCTTTGAGTTCAAAGCTGACATCTTCCAGCGCCTGCACGACCTGCTTGCCGCCGGATCGTCCGATTTTGCCTCCAAGACCACCCAGGCGCCGGTCAGGCGCCGTAAGCGTCAATTTTTCGTAGAGGCGGTAGGCGAGGCTGACATTGTCCAGCTTGATGGAAATCATTTTGAGCTCAGATCAGGAAAACGACGCGCTTGCGATATCCGCCCAGCAGCAGCAACGCAACCGCCCAGAAAGCCAAGGAGATGTAGGCTGTCACAACAAAGGGATGGGTTGGGAATTCGCCGCTCGCGATTGGCGCACGCACCACTTCCAGGAAATATGTGAACGGATTCCAATGATAGGCATAGTTCTGTATACCGCCTTGCCCATGATAGGCCCAGAAGACTGGCGTAAGAAACGTGCCGACTCGCATGATGTTGCCGACGATGAACTGAGCATCGGGAAAGAATGCGCCCAGGAATGCGAAAACCATTACGATTGCAGGGGTCGCGAGCACAATCAGCAACAACCCCGGGATCGACAAAAGCCACTCAGCGCTGATTCCCAAACCGCTCAGCAGCAGGATGACGATGCAACCCGCGACCGAATAGCTCGCTCGGATGATACATTGCACCGTCAGCCGCATCACATACACGAAGAGTGGCAGCCTCGTACCTTGAATGAAACTGGCTTCGCGCGAGAACAGGGGCACGCTCAGGCTGATCATCTCCATAAGGTAGAACCAGACAACTAGGCCGATCGAGGCATAGGCCGTGTATCCGGCCGAATCCGTGTCCTTGGTCTTGAAAACGAAGATGAAAGTGCCGATGAATGCCAGATAATTGACCAGCATCCAAAGCGGGCCGAGCGTCGTGCGTCTGTGCTGGTCGCCGATGTCCTCATGGGCAAGCGCAATCCAGACCCGGTGTAATCTCATGGCCTTTGAGATGTCGTCAAAAGCGCCGTTTAGTGCCGCAATCATAGCTGGGAGTATCGCAATCCGTTGTTCTGGCGCATTATTCTTCGCTGGCCATAGCGAACCACCAAGCCCGTCTCTAATAGCCATTTCGATGGGCATATGGCAACGCATTGCGTCGTAACGCGGTGGGGAGCAGAGTCAACTGCGGCAAAACTGAACGCATGCTGTCTAGCTTACTTTAGCTTTTGATAATGTTGACTTTGCGGCAACCGCCCGAGCAAGATCCATGTTCTCCACTGGACGCTTCTTGTCCGAAAAAAACTCTGGCTATGCCCTCGCCCCCGCAGTATGCGATACAGCACGGCGGGGGCCGGGGATGGCACTTGAGTAAGGTGATCGGTCGCGAAGTATCTTCGTGTCGCACCTCGCTGGTGTCGATGCCCCTGAGCCTGGAGTCTAGTGCCGTCCAATGAATTCCCACCTCGAAGCTGTGTTCGGGCTCAGGCCACAGATGCGGCGCGCCTTCATCATGGTCCAGGACGTGGTCATGGTCCTGGTCGCCGTGGCACTCAGCCTCGTGCTTTCGCGGTCGAATCTTTCGTTCGACGCGCTCTCCGAGGAGGGTCTGGCGACATGGGCGGGCATTGTCGTCATCAGCCATTTGCTGTTCCGCTACAGTGGCCTCTACACCACCGTCTGGCGCTTCGCCTCGACGCCGGACTTTTTCAACATCCTGAAGAGCTGCGCGATCTTGACGTTCACTCTTTATGTGGCGTCGCTGCTGCTGCGGTTTTACCGGCCGGTCGCGGGGCTCAACGAGCGTCAGTTCATCGTCTTCTTCCTCGTCTCCTTCACCATAATATCGGCACCCCGGCTATTCTACCGCTTCCTGCGTGACGGCGCGAGCTGGGGGATTCTGAGCCGCAAGACCGACATCAGGCAGGCCAAGCGCGCTCTGTTCGTCGGCCGGCTCGACGAGGCCGACCTGATCATTCGCTTCACGCGCACGGCGCAACCGGCGGACTATTCCATCGCCGGCATCATGGCGACCGAGCGCGGCGCACCGTTGGGCACGCGGATTCAAGGTGTTCCCGTGGTGGCGACCATGCCGCGCCTGATCGATGTCCTGGAAGACTATGCGACCGGCACCAAAAGCCTGGACTTGCTGATTTTCGGCAGCGGCGCCGAGCACGAAATCGAGGACTATTCGGAACTCGTGCGCATTGCCCGGCACGGCGACATAAATGTGGTGCAGTTCTCAGGCCTTTCGGAGCTGGAACAGCACGGAAAGCTGGTTCTCGACACCGTTGAGATGGAAACGATCCTGCGCCGTCCGGCGGTCGCGTCCGACATCCAGCGCATCGGCGCCTTTGTCAGCGGCAAACGCGTTCTGGTGACCGGCGGCGCCGGTTCGATCGGCCAGACGCTGGTCAAGCGGTCGCTGGAACTGGGAGCCGAGGCGGTGTTGGTCGCCGACAACTCCGAGTTCGGCATTTTCCAGTTGAGCCAGTATGTTGACGAGAAGGACCATGACCGGCTCAAGGTCCGCATCGTCGATGTCGCGGACCGGCGCCAGATAACGCGTGTCGTCACGGAATTCCGGCCGGACATCATCTTTCATGCCGCGGCGCTCAAGCACGTTCCGCTGCTCGAGGAAAACTGGGATTCAGCCGTTCAAACCAACATTTTCGGAACGCTCGTCTGCGCCGAAGTTGCCGCCAAGTGCGGGGTTGCGCAATTTGTCCTGATATCGAGCGACAAGGCGGTGGATCCCTCATCAGTGCTCGGCATGACGAAGCGGGCCGCCGAACAGATCATCAGCGCCTTGCATGGCCAGACGGGCGGGCGTGACCCGGCCACCAAGTTCATTGCAGTGCGGTTCGGCAATGTCTTCGGCAGCAATGGTTCGGTGGCGACCATATTCCAGGCGCAAATCGAGGCTGGGGGGCCCGTCACCATCACCGACCGGCGCATGACGCGCTATTTCATGACCGTGGCCGAAGCCGTCGATCTCGTCATCATGTCGGCGGCCGATGCCGCGTCGCGGCAGAGCGGACACGATTATGCCGTCTATATGCTCGACATGGGCAAGCCGGTGCCGATCCTTGAAGTGGCCGAAACGATGATCCGCTTGTCCGGAAAGAGCCCATACAAGGACATCGCGATCCGGTTCACCGGCATCAGGCCGGGCGAAAAACTTCACGAAACGCTGCATGGCGAAGACGAGGAACTCGTAGAACTCGGCATCTCGAAGGTTTTCGGCCTCAGCACGGACGTCGTGGAATGGTCGGATGTCCAGGTCGCGCTCACGGCGCTGCAGCAGTCGGCGAAAAACCAGGACAAGGCTGCCGCGCTCGCCGCATTGGCAGGTCTCGACCGCGCCAAGAAGGCCAGGGAGAGTGCACGTCAAGACGCGATCCCGAAAACGGCCGGGCAGGCGAGCTAGGTTCAGAATTCAGAAAGCGATCTTGGTCGTGAGCAAAGCAGATCTGCGCATAGCGGTCCTGATGGGCACGAAGGATGGCGCGGCCTTCATCGATGAACAGCTGCAGTCCCTGCTCGCGCAGTCGCACCCTCTGGTCGACCTGTGGATTTCAGACGATGGCTCCGTCGACGGCACGACCGCCATCATCGAGACATGGAAATCCCGCTGGCGGCCCAAAGGTCGGATGACGCTGGTAGAGGGGCCGCGGCAAGGCTTCGCCGCCAATTTCCGCTCCATGATCGTCGACCGACGCATCGAGGCGGACTGCTATGCCTTCTGCGACCAGGACGATATCTGGGAGACCGAGAGGCTGGAGAGCGCCATCAGCTGGATGCGGACCCAGGATGCGAAAACCCCGCTGATGTTTTGTTCGCGAACCGCCACCATGACGGAAACAGGAAGTCTTGTCGGCCATTCGCCGCTGTTTGCCCGGCCGCCAACCTTTCGCAACGCGCTTGTGCAAAGCATCGCCGGCGGCAACACAATCCTGCTCAACGCTGCGGCACGCGACCTGCTGGCCAGGGCCTCCACGCGGACCGGGTTCGTCAGCCATGACTGGTGGGCCTATCTCATCGTGACCGCCGCCGGCGGCATCGTCCGCTACGATCCGCGGCCGCTGGTGCGCTACCGGCAGCACGCGGCGAACCTGGTCGGCGCCAACGTGTCCTGGAAAGCAAGGTTCTCCCGGCTTGGCCGCCTGTTCAAGGGGGAATTCGCCGGCTGGACAGACCTTAACCTCGACGGTCTCGCCCTCAATCGCGACCTCCTGACCGAGGACGCGACGGCGTGCCTCGACCTTTTCACCCGCGGGCGCAACGGCGGTCTTTTCCGGCGTTTGGCGGGCTTGCGCCAAAGCGGCGTCTATAGGCAGACAGTTTCCGGAAACCTAGGGCTCTATCTCGCTTTCGTCCTGGGGCGCATCTGAACATTGGCACGAGTGCGTGGCACGCTTGGCCAAAAGATCGGCTCATGCTACGTCGACCGGATTGACGGCATTTGCCTGCGGCGTTGCCTCGGGACTTCGGCAGGGAGCACTATCGGCCGTTCATGAAGGCAGCCAAGCAAATCTTCGATATTGCCGGTGCGGCTCTGCTGCTGGTGGCCACATCTCCTGTCTTGGCGCTCACCGTCCTTGCCGTTCGGGCATCGTCGCCGGGCCCGGCTATTTTTTCACAGGTGCGGGTCGGCCGTGACGGTCGGCTTTTTCGCTGCCACAAGTTGCGCACGATGTATGTCGGGACGCCGTCACTGCCCTCGCATGAGGCGCCGGTGGATTCCGTGACATCGGTCGGGAAGGTCTTACGGAAGTTCAAGCTCGACGAGCTGCCACAATTCTGGAACGTCCTGAAGGGCGAAATGAGCCTGGTCGGGCCGCGCCCCTGCCTGCCGACCCAAACGGAGTTGATCGAGTGTCGCAGGCGGCTGGGGGTTTTGGCGGCGCTGCCGGGCATAACCGGCCTGGCCCAGATCAGGGGCATCGACATGTCGAACCCGGAGCTTTTGGCCGAAACGGATGCTGCCTACCTCCGCACTGCGTCGTTCTGGCTCGATTTTCGGATCCTGTTTGGAACGCTCTACCGAAGCGGATAGGTCACCAGGGAGTCAGGATCTACCGAGCCGCGCCAGCTCGGCCAGCCGCTCGACCGTGCGAGCTTCAGGCGTCCACCCCTGCGATACCAGCAGGGCGGGGTCGCATATCTGTGTCGCAGTCAGGCTGTCCCAGAACGCCCGCCTGCCGAGCGCGGCCACGACCGGCCGTATCAGGCCGGCCGGCACAGCCATCAGACGCACAGGCCGCCCCAAACCTCCGCGAAAGGCGACGATAACGGTCTCGACGGTGACCGGCGGCACATCGGCGCCGACGTAGATCGGGCGAAGCGGTCCGGAATGGCTGAGCAGGTGCGACACTGCTCGCACCGCGGCCTCGGAAGACATCAGCGAGCGGATTCCGGTCAAGGCACCCGTCGGCAGCGGCAGCGGCGTATCGGCAAGGCGCATCAGCGTTGCCAGATTTCCCCTCATGCCGCTTCCATAAACCGGAGGCAGGCGCAACACGGCGGCGTCCGAGCGGCCGTGTAACGCGTAGGCGTCCAAAACCTTGATCTCGCCTTCGCGCTTCGAGCGTCCATAGGCGCATTGTGGGGCAGGAAGCGTGTCCTCGTCGATCGTTGCGCTGACGTGCGCGCCGATTACCGCTCGGATCGAGGAGAGATGGATGAAGCGTCCGCTTATCTGGGCGGCCGCTGCATGCGCCAGCCGCGCGCTCAATTCCACATTGACTGCCCTGTAATCGGCTTCGGTTGCATTTCCCTGATCATTGTTGAGGCCGGCGCAATGGACGACGTCAGTCATATCCCGGGTCAGTTCCAGGAAGGCGGCGGCCGGCGCGTCGAAACCGGGCATCGGCACAGTCTCGTTTTCCGAACCCAGCCTCTCGGGATGGCGGGAGGCGAGGCGAAGCTCGGCACCGGCTTCGCGAAGGTGGCGCACGACAAGACGCCCGATGAAACCTGTCGCTCCCGTGACCAGAACCTTCATGGTCTTGCCCGAAACAGCTCTTTGCTGACCACTCGCTCTTCCATCACTGGCGCAGGTGCCTGCTCTTCCAACAATGGAACCTGGCGGCCGGAGGCGAGATATGTTCCGCTCACCAGGAAGACCATCAGCACCGAGTCCAGAATGTCATGGCCGATCAGGATGCCTGTCATTCCGGCCGTCAGATAGGTGATCACCACGACGACAATCATGGTCGCGCCGAACCGCTCGCTCGGATCGCTGCTGTTTCGCAAGACCCGGACGGCATTTCCAGCGGCAACGATAAAGATCGCCGCCAGCGTCACGGCGCCCAGAATTCCCGCTTGCACCAAGGCGGTCAGGAAGCCGTTGTGAAAATGGTTGAAGCCTGTGTCCATCGCGAACTGCTCATGAAAGCCCTGCTTGATCAGAAGCTGGGTTGCACCCACACCGTGCCCGAACAGTGGCATGTCATGGAATGCTTTGAGGCCGATCTCCCAAAGCGCAACACGTATTCCCAGCGAGGTATCGTAGTTGCCGCTGGCTCCAAGCGCACCCCAATCGGAGCGCAAAAAGTCGACCCGCCCGGATATCGCCTGGAAGCTGGAAGCGGCGATCACGACGCCGACCGCCGCCAGCAGCAGCAGCAGGCGAACGGCATTCCTGCCTCTGAGCCTGTGCCGGTTGATCAGCATGACGGCGATACCGGTGATCAGCAGTGCCAGCCAGACGATACGCGAGCCGGAATAGATGACGGCGATCGTCCCGGCCAGTGCCGCGTAGAAGAGGGGTGTCCGGGCTTGCTCAATACCGGACAAGGCGCCAGCCACACACATGACCACGGCAAGGCAGACGACGGTTGCGAACACGATCGGATTTCCAGCTCCCCCCTCGGCCCTGACGCCAATCCAATATTGCTGGATGACGGCTATGAGCAGCGCGACAAAGCAGGCGGCCATGCTGGAAAGCACGATGATGCGGGCAAGCGTGGTTTTCTGCGTGATGCTCCAGGTCGAATAGGACACGGGGAAAAACAGGAAGGTCACCAGCGGGATAAGATGCGGCGCATCCCGGGCGAACGAATTGTTGACGATGGAAGCCAGGAGATTGGAGGCGCAGTAGGCATAGATCGCGACCGTCATCCAGATCATGGGCCGGTCGGCGTTGAAGCGCCTTTTCCGTAAAGCAATCAGCAGGACTGACGAAAGGCCTCCGCCATTGAATACGAAGCTGACCACCGATCCCAGAACCGGTGGAAAAAAGAAGCAAAGGATGGAGAAGTAGTTGTTGATCCGCGAAGGCGTGAATTGCTGTCTCAGGGATGAAAGCCGGGTCAATTTTCGGGCTCGCTGTCTTCGGCAAGTTTCATGCGGCGGATCTGTTTAGCGAAGTTGAATGCGCTCGCCTCGAAATTGCCCATGCCTCATGATGCACTTGCCCGCTTCCCGAGGCTGGTATAGCGGCTGCCCCCCATTTTCGATAGTGTATAGGGCAGATTGCCACCGAAAATCGGCGGCAGGCGCGGGCCGACCAGAGGAAGTCACTTGAAAGCCGCACACTGGTCCATTCAAGCAATATTTTCCCCGCGTTTTCTGGGCCGTTGAGCTTGCGGGCAGGAATTTCCGGGTTTGCCGGCATCTGTGGAAAATTCATTCTCGAACCATGTGCGGCCGGGCCAGTCTTGCATTGTTCTTGACAATGGCGATCTGCTAGAATGCCGGCACGAGAAAGATTGTCCGGAAACAAGGCTCGAACCGGGCGCGAAGAGCTCGGTGATTTGAGGCAAGGTCTTCTGTTGGAAGATACGAAAGAACGCCCACGGCCCATGACAACAGCGCTTACGCATCTTCAGCGGCTTGAAGCCGAGTCCATCCATATATTCCGTGAGGTTGCGGCCGCTTTTGCCAAGCCGGTCATGCTCTATTCGGTCGGCAAGGATTCATCCGTGTTGATGCATCTGGCGATGAAGGCGTTTTATCCCGCCAAGCCGCCGTTCCCCTTTCTTCACGTCGACACGACGTGGAAGTTCCGCGAGATGATCGCCTTTCGCGATCAGATGGCGCAGAAACTCGGCTTCGATCTCCTGGTTCATGTCAACGAAGACGGCGTGCGCGACAACATCAATCCGTTCGACCATGGTTCGAACACCCACACCCATGTCATGAAGACCGTGGCGCTGCGCCAGGCGCTCGACAAATACGGTTTCGATGCGGCCTTTGGCGGCGCTCGTCGCGACGAGGAGAAATCGCGCGCCAAGGAGCGCATCTTTTCCTTCCGCAACGCCCAGCATGTGTGGGATCCGAAGAACCAGCGCCCCGAAATGTGGAAGATATTCAACACCCGCATCGCATCGGGTGAATCGATCCGCGTCTTTCCGCTGTCGAACTGGACCGAACTCGATATCTGGCAGTACATCCTGCAGGAAAGTATCCCGATCGTGCCGCTCTATTTCGCCAAGGAACGGCCGGTGGTGGAACGCGACGGCATGCTGATCCTGCGGGACGACGAGCGCATGAAACTGCGCCCCGGCGAGACAGTGGAGAACAGGCTGGTGCGGTTCCGCACGCTGGGTTGCTATCCGCTGACCGGCGCCATCGAATCGGACGCCGACACGCTGGAAGCCATCGTCGGTGAAATGCTGACGGCACGCACGTCCGAACGGCAGGGCCGCCTGATCGACCGCGATGAAGCCGGCTCGATGGAAAAGAAGAAGCGCGAGGGGTACTTTTGACCATGCGCCACATCATGGCAAAGAGCCTCGCTCCCACCGACGGCGTTCGCGACTATCTGGCTGCGCAGGAGAAGAAATCGCTGCTGCGCTTCCTGACCTGCGGCTCGGTCGATGACGGCAAGTCGACGCTGATCGGGCGCCTGCTGTCCGACACCAAGCAGATTTTCGAGGATCAACTCGCCGCGCTCGAACGCGATTCGCGCAAGCATGGCACGACGGGCGACGACATCGATTTCGCGCTGCTGGTCGACGGTCTGGAGGCCGAGCGCGAGCAAGGCATCACCATCGACGTCGCTTACCGCTTCTTCGCCACACCGAAACGCAAATTCATCGTTGCCGACACACCTGGCCACGAGCAATACACCCGCAACATGGCCACCGGCGCTTCGACCGCCGACCTGGCGATCGTGCTGATCGATGCCCGGCAGGGGGTGCTTCGCCAGACAAGGCGGCATTCGATCATCGCCTCGCTGCTCGGCATCCGCCACGTCGTGCTGGCCGTCAACAAGATCGATCTTGTCGATTTCGATCAGGCGGTTTTCGACCGGATCGTCGAAGACTACGGGCAATTCTCGCGCGATCTCGGCTTCCAGACCATTGTGCCGATCCCAATGTCGGCCCGTTATGGCGACAATGTCAGCCGCCGGTCGGAAAGCATGGAATGGTATTCCGGCCCGACGCTGATCGAGCATCTCGAAACCGTGTCGGTCGACGAAGCGATGGTCGAACTGCCGTTCCGTTTCCCGGTCCAGTATGTCAATCGTCCCAATCTCGACTTTCGCGGCTTTGCCGGCACGGTCGCCTCCGGCTCGGTTGCGCCCGGCGACGAGGTCGTTGTCGCCAAGTCCGGCAAATCCTCGCGCGTCAAGCGGATCGTCTCGTATGGCGGCGATCTCGCCCAGGCGGCCGCCGGCCAGGCCGTCACGCTCGTCCTCGATGACGAAGTCGAAATCTCGCGCGGCAACATGCTGGTTTCGCCTGCCGCACGGCCGCAAGTCGCCGACCAGTTCGCCGCCAACATCGTCTGGTTCGACGAGCATGCGTTGCTGCCAGGCCGCTCTTACATCCTGCGCACCGAGACCGACCAGACCAGCGCCACCGTCACCGACCTAAAATATCGGATCAACGTCAATGACTTTGCCCATGAAGCGGCCAAGTCGCTCGAAATGAACGAAGTCGGCATCTGCAACATCTCGACGCGGACGCCGATCGCCTTCGATCCCTTCGCCGAAAACCGCACCACCGGCGCCTTCATCCTGATCGACCGCATCTCCAACGCCACGGTCGGCGCCGGCATGATCCTGCACTCGTTGCGCCGTGCCGAAAACATTCATTGGCAGTCGCTCGATGTCGGCAAGCGCGTGCGCGCCGACATGAAGAACCAGCGGCCCGCCGTGTTCTGGTTCACTGGGCTGTCGGGATCCGGCAAGTCGACCATCGCCAACCTGTTCGAAAAGAAGCTGTTCGCTACCGGCCGCCATACCTATATCCTGGACGGCGACAACGTCCGTCACGGTCTCAACCGCGATCTTGGTTTCACCGACGCTGATCGCGTCGAAAACATCCGCCGCGTCGCCGAAGTGGCGCGTTTGATGGCCGATGCCGGGTTGGTCGTCATCGTGTCGTTCATTTCGCCGTTCAGCGCCGAACGGCGCATGGCGCGCGAATTGATGGCCGATGGCGAGTTCATCGAGGTGTTTGTCGATACGCCGTTCGAGGAATGCGCCAGGCGTGATCCCAAGGGCCTCTATGCGCGCGCACTGAATGGCGAGATCAAGAATTTCACCGGCGTCGATTCCCCTTATGAAGCGCCGGAAACCCCGGAGATCCATCTGCGGACACTCGGCAAGTCGGCCGAAGAGATGGTCCACGCCCTGGAACACTGGCTGAACGAGCGCGACATTGCCGAAGACCAATACGATAGCGGCGGCGGCATCTGACGACAGGCTGATGCTCGAAATCTTCGAGCGCCTGGCCTTGTCGGCCGGGCGCGAGGTGATGCGCGTATTCCACGCCGGCTGTGCGGTTGACCGCAAGTCCGACGCCTCGCCGGTGACCGAGGCGGACCGCGAGAGCGAAAAGATCATTCTCGCCGGACTGCGTGCCGCATTTCCCGATATCCCCTGCGTGGCCGAGGAAGAAGCTTCCGCCGGGATCGTGCCGCCCGACCTGGACGGGGCTTTTTTTCTGATCGATCCGCTCGATGGGACCAAGGAGTTCGTTAACCGCCGCACCGATTTCACCGTCAACATAGCGCTGGTTCGCGATGGCGTGCCGGAAGTCGGCGTCGTCTTTGCGCCCTGTACGGGGCGCTTCTTTTCCGGCCAGCCGGGCAGGGCGGAATCACTCGAAATCGATGGCGATTACCAGGTCGTCGGCCGCCGGTCGATCGCGGCGAGAACGGCCGCGACGCCGCTGGCCGTCGTCGCCAGTCGGTCTCACAACACACCGGAAACCGAGGCCTATATTCGCGACCTGGGTGCCGCCGAAATCGTTTCGGTCGGTTCGTCCTTGAAATTCTGCCTTCTCGCCAGTGCCGAGGCCGATGTCTATCCGCGCTTCGGCCGCACCATGGAATGGGACACAGCGGCGGGCGACGCCATCCTGCGCGCCGCCGGCGGCATGACGCGCACGCTCGATGGCCAGCCTCTGGTTTATGGCAAGCGCAGGCAAAGCGACGACGAGGATTTTGCCAATCCGCATTTCATTGCCAGCGGCAGGGCTGCGGGCCCCGGCTGAGAAAGGCTCGGCAGCTTACTCCGCTGCGGCCTGCGCTGAATTCGAGCCGATATAGTTGCGGATCGTCTCGATGATTTGGTCCTGGTCGGCTTCGCTGAGATAGGGGTGCATCGGCAGGCAGAGGATACGCTTCGGCAGGTCTTCCGAAACGGCCAGGCCGGTCGGCGTGCGCGGGTAGTCGCGATAAGCGACCTGGGCATGCAGCGGCTTCACGTAGTAAATGACCGACGGAATGCCCTTTTCGCCGAGATGCGCCCTCAGCCCGTCGCGCTTGGGCGTCTCGATGGCGTACTGCGCCCAGGCCGAACGGCTGCCGTCCAGATTGCGGGCCGCGGTGACGATGTCGCCAAGCCCGTCGGCATAGCGCTTTGCCACCACCTGGCGCGCAACCATCTCGTCTTCGAGGATGGCCAGCTTCTCGATCAGGATCGCCGCCTGTATCGTGTCGAGCCGCGAATTGATGCCGACGCGGACATTGTCATATTGCGTTTCGCCCTTGCCGTGGAAGGCGAAGGATCTGAGCTGCTCGGCCAGCGCATCATCATTGGTGAACATCGCGCCGCCATCGCCGTAGCAGCCAAGCGGCTTGGCCGGATAGAAGCTGGTCGATCCGACATGGCCGAAAGCACCGCACATCTTGCCGTCGAGCGAACCGCCCATCGACTGGGCGGCATCCTCGATCACCATCAGCCCTTCGCGGTTGGCGATCGCCATGATCGCCTCGTAGTCGGCGGCAAGGCCGAACAGATCGACGGGAATGATTGCCTTCGGCTTCAGCCGGCCTTGCTTCTTGATCATGGCGATGGCCGCTTCGAGGCTGGCAATGTCGATGTTGTAGCTATGCGGGTCGACATCGACGAACACCGGCTCGGCCTTGGCCAGCGCCACCACTTCGGCGGTGGCGGCGAAAGTGAAGCTCGGCACGAACACCGCGTCACCCGGGCCGATGCCGGCCGCAAACAGCGGCAACAGCAGCGCGTCGGTGCCGTTGGCGCAGGCCACGACATGCTTGGTGCCGATATAGGCGGCAAGCTTATTCTCGAATTCGGTGACTTGCGGGCCAAGAATATAACGGCCTTCGTCGACGACACGGTCGATCGCGGCCTTCAGCCGGTCGCGGATTCGTTCGCGCTGCGCGCCAAGATCGATGAACTGCATGTCGGCCTCAAAACGGGTTAGCCAGATAATCGGCCGCTGGTACCAGAGTTGCGCTTGCCGAGAAAGCCGGGCAGGCAGAGCGCTAAATTGCCCAAGTGTCGCAGTCCGTTACCAGTATTTCCCGGCGAATGTCAGCCAGATGCCGGAAATCCGGGCTTCGTCGGGCGCCATCCCGCCCTCATAGCCCTGGAAAGAGCCCCTGCGAAACATAAAGTGATCGATTGGGCTCAGCTTATGTTGAGCGTTGCTCAGGCGATTTCATGTCGCCAGGGTGGATTGGCGCCGGCCCGCGACACGGTCACTGCCGCCGCCTTCGCGCCGAGCGCCAGCGCCTTGTGGATGGCGTCTTTCGACAAGCCGGAAATCGCCGCCTTGGTCAGCAGGCCCTGCTCATGCAAGGAGGCGAGGATGCCGGCGTTGAAGGTATCGCCGGCACCGACCGTGTCGACCACCTCGACCTTTTCCGGCATGACGGTGACGGCATGTTCCCTGGTATAGCCGACGGCGCCTTCGCTGCCATGGGTGACGACGATCAGCTTCGGGCCTCGATCCAGCCAGTTGCGGATGACATCCTCGTGCGAGCCGGCTTCGCCGAACCAGTTCAGATCTTCGTCCGACAGTTTCACGATGTCGGCCATCGCCATCATGGCGCGGATGCGCCTGAGGTGCTTGGCCTTGTCCGGGATGAAGTTCGGCCGGATGTTGGGATCGAGCATCATGACTCGACTTTCATGCTCGCGCCGCATGAATTCCTCATAGGCACTGCCGGCGGGCTCCGAAATCAGGCTGATGGCACCTAACAGCATGGCTTCGATCTCGCTGCCAAGCTGCGGCAGGTCGTCGACGGTCAGCATGCGGCCGGCGGTGTTCTCGTCATAGAAAGTGTAGGTCGCCTGGCCGTTGGTGAGCTTGACGAAGGCCAGCGTCGTTGGCCGTGGTGAGGTGTGCGCATAGGTGGAGCTGACCTTGCTTGCCCCCAGCGCATCCCGGAATTGGCCGCCGAACAGATCCGACGATAGGCCCGAAAAGAAGCCTGCCGGCGCGCCGAGCCGGCCAAGCGCGATCGCCGTGTTGAACACGGCGCCGCCGACATAAGGCGCAAAGGCCGGCTCGCCTGCTGTCGTCGTGCGCGGCAGCATGTCGATCAGGGCTTCGCCGCAGCAGAGGATCATGGCTTCCTGGTCTCCGGCGGATGGATCACGCCCTTGCGGATGATGATGTTGGCGTAGAGCCGCGGCTCGCTGGTCGCGACGATGGCATGCGCCGATTTGACCCGTGCATAGAAGTCGGCGCCGGCCAGCGCAACCACCTTGCGGCCAGGCGCGCGTTTGGCGCAGATCGCCTCGATCTCATGATGGACGGGATCGGCAAGCGAAGGATCGCCCTTGACCGAGGCGCGAAACAGCGCCTCCGGCACGGCGTCGTCCACCGGCAAGACGCTTAGTATCGCGTCGAGTACCGGGATAAGAGGGTGGCCATCGGCGCGTACCAGCCGGGTTGCCTGCTGTTCCGCCGGATAATTTCCGTCGACAAGGGCGATTTCGTCGCCATGGCCCATGCCGCGCAGGATCGCCAGAAGCTCCGGACCGAGCAGCGCCGGAATTCCGATCAGCATCAGGCGCTCCTGGAAATTGTCGTCGAGCCGATCAGGAAGCGTTCGGAAAGGGGCAGACTGGCGCCGCCGAGCGCCCGGGCGTGAATGCCGACGGTTCCCTCACGAATGGCGGGCAGCTTCAAGCCTTCGCCGTCGATCGTGGCGATGGCCGCAATGATGGCGTCGACCAGCCGGCGGCGCACCGCCTTCGGCATCCAACCGTCGATCACCGCCGCTTCGAAATCGATGATCGAGGATGCGGCGACGATGGCGTAAGCGAGCGCCGTTGAGGCGCTGGCGATCCAGTCGTCGAGTTCGGATCCGATCTCGCCCCAGTCTTCCGGCGAGGTCCACAGATGCGAGGCCTCGATGCCGCGCGCATTGAGCGCCTTTTCGAGCATGGCGATGGAAGCGACATCGATCAGTTGGGTCGGCTTGCCGTCCGGCCCGGGCACCGGCATGGAGCCGAGCGCTCCGGCATTGCCGGTCGGGCCGCCAAAAAGCCGGCCATTCAGCACGATGCCGCCACCGGCAAAGGCGCCGATATAGAAATAGACGAAGTCACGCGCGGCGCCCGCCTGGCCGAAGACGAGCTCGGCGCCGCAGGCCGACGTGGCATCGTTCTGCAAATAGACCGGAAAATCGCATTGCGCCTGGATGTCGGCCCTGATGTCGCGGTGACGCCATTCGTCCATGACATCGCGCGGGGCGCCGGCGGTATCGGCCCAGTTCCACAATTCGAACGGCATGGCGATGCCGAGCCCGGCGATGCGCTTGTCTTGCGCGGGCGTCAGCTCGCCGCGCATCTGCCGCATGCCGTTGGTGACGAAGTCCACCGTCTCGCGCGGCGCCGGGTAGCGATAGGAATGCTGCAGCATCGAACGGACATGGCCAAGGAAATCTATCAATACCAGTTCGGCGCTGCGGCGGCCGATCTTCAGGCCGATGAAGAAAGCGCCTTCGGGGTTGAGCGCCATCGGGATGGAAGGCTGGCCGATCTTGCCGCGCAACGGCGCCTGGCGCAGCAGGAGGCTTTCTTCCTCCAACTCGCGCATGATGACCGAAACCGTCTGCGCCGAAAGGCCGGTCATGCGGGCGATGTCGGATTTTGCCAGGCTGCCATGCTGGCGCACCAGCGACAGCACCAACCGCTCGTTGTGGTCGCGCATGCCGCTCTGGTTGGTGCCGCGGTGAATGAGACTGTCATTCACCTCGGGCGAACCGTGCCTCGCAATGGCCGTTTCCACCCTGTTCCTCCCGTCGTTCCCCTCAATGCTTTTGGGCCAGAATGGGTCAACGAAGCAAGGCTGTCAATAATAAATAAGAGTGATTTAATTATTGACAGGGGCTTTGTGCTGGTGTCTGTTGAAGCAGCGTCCACGCTGGGAGAATTTCGTTGGACGCGCTGCAGGTGCCGGTTGGCCGGCATCCGGAATGGTTCCACTGGGAGGAAATCGTGACCAATACAAAACTGTTGAAATCGACCGTGTTTGCCGCCGCGGCTCTGGGGCTGATGGCGTTCGCATCGTCCGCATCCGCGGCCGGTGTCGGTGCCTGCCTGATCACCAAGACCGACACCAATCCCTTCTTCGTCAAGATGAAGGAAGGCGCCACCGCGAAGGCCAAGGAACTCGGCGTCGACCTCAAGACCTATGCCGGCAAGATCGACGGCGACAGCGAGAGCCAGGTCGCGGCGATCGAGAGTTGCATCGCCGACGGCGCCAAGGGTATCCTGATCACTGCATCCGACACCAAGGGCATCGTGCCTACCGTGAAGAAGGCGCGCGATGCGGGCCTGCTGGTGATCGCGCTCGACACGCCGCTCGATCCGATCGACGCCGCCGACGCGACCTTTGCGACGGACAATCTCGAAGCCGGCAAGCTGATCGGTGCCTGGGCAGCCGCCACGCTCGGCGACAAGGCCAAGGACG
The DNA here is from genome assembly GCF_040321125.1 of Mesorhizobium sp. M0518. Taxonomy (NCBI): domain Bacteria; kingdom Pseudomonadati; phylum Pseudomonadota; class Alphaproteobacteria; order Hyphomicrobiales; family Phyllobacteriaceae; genus Mesorhizobium; species Mesorhizobium sp. M0518. The sequence continues at coordinate 172,412 of NZ_JAMYQY010000012.1, read as the reverse complement.
CCAAGATCGGCTTCCTCGACCTGACGCCTTCGCAGCCGACCGTCGACGTGCTTCGCGACCAGGGCTTCATGATGGGCTACGGCATCGACGTGAAGGATCCCAACAAGATCGGCGATGAGGACGATGCGCGCATCGTCGGCCACGACGTCACCAACGGCAATGAAGAGGGCGGCCGCAAGGCGATGGAGAACCTCCTGCAGAAGGACAACACCATCAACGTCATCCACACCATCAACGAGCCTGCTGCTGTCGGCGCCTACCAGGCGCTCAAGGCTGTCGGCCTCGAAAGCCAGGTGCTGATCGTCTCCGTCGACGGCGGCTGCCCCGGCGTGAAGTCGGTGGCCGAAGGTGTCATCGGCGCCACTTCGCAGCAATATCCGCTGCAGATGGCAGCGCTCGGCATCGAGGCGATCGCCGCTTTTGCCAAGGACGGAACCAAGCCGAAGCCGACCGAAGGCAAGAACTTCTTCGACACCGGCGTCAACCTCGTGACCGACAAGCCGGCCACCGGCGTGAAGTCCATCGACACCAAGGAAGGCCTCGCCAAGTGCTGGGGCTGATGCCGGTCTGACAAGGCATCTACGGAACCTGAGCGGTCGGGGCTTGATCCCCGGCCGCTTCGGGTGGACGATGGCTCGCGTGACCGCGAACAATCCCGGCAGCAGACCGGAAAGGCGTGGACTGGCGTCGGCGTTTGGCTGAAGCCTACGGGGAGTAAACATGGCTCAAGCTCAGGAATTCGAGAAGGTTCTCTCGAGCAGCGACACCAGCGTTGCTGCTTTTGACGAGCACAAATCGGCCGTCAAGCGCATCCAGCATTTCCTGCATTCGACGCCGGCCGCGGTGCCGCTGATCGTGCTGGTTCTGGCGATCATCGTCTTCGGCATCACCATCGGAGGGCGGTTCTTTTCGTCCTATACGCTGACGCTTATCCTGCAGCAGATCGCCATCATCGGCATTCTGGGTGCCGCACAGACATTGGTCATCCTGACCGCCGGCATCGACCTGTCGATCGGCGTGATCATGGTGATTTCAGCGGTGATCATGGGCAATTGCGCGGTCAGCTACGGCATGCCGAGCGCGCTCGCCGTGGCGATCGGGCTTGCCGCCGGCGCGGCCTGCGGGCTGCTCAACGGGGTGCTTGTCGCCTACATGAAACTGCCGCCCTTCATCGTGACGCTTGGCACCTGGAACATCGTCATGGCCACGAACTTCATCTATTCGGCCAACGAGACGATCCGCGACACCGACGTCGACACCCAAGCGCCGCTGCTGCATCTCTTTGCCATCAGTTTCAAGGTCGGCACGGCGGTGCTGACGCTTGGTGTCATTGCCACGGTCGTGCTCGTTATGGTCCTGTGGTACGTGCTCAATCACACGGCATGGGGCCGCCATGTCTATGCCGTTGGCGACGATCAGGAGGCGGCGAAGCTGTCGGGCATCCAGACCAAGAAGGTGCTGATGACGGTCTACACCCTTGCCGGGCTGATCGCCGCTTTCGCTGCCTGGGTCTCCATCGGCCGCAACGGCTCGATCTCGCCGTCCGCCGCCGTCACCGACTACAACCTGCAGGCGATCACCGCGACGGTGATCGGCGGTATTTCCCTGTTCGGCGGACGCGGCTCGATCCTGGGCACGCTGTTCGGCGCGATGATCGTCGGCGTCGTCTCCATGGGCCTCAACATGCTGGGCGCCGATCCGCAATGGAAGGTGCTGCTCACCGGTGTGCTGATCATCGGCGCCGTGGCGGTCGATCAATGGATCAGAAAGGTTTCGGCATGACCACGACCCAGGAACCCATCCTCACCGCGCGTGGCCTGGTCAAGCGCTATGGCCGCGTCACGGCCCTCGACAACGCCGACTTCGACCTCTACCCCGGCGAAATCCTTGCCGTCATCGGCGACAATGGAGCCGGCAAGTCGTCGCTCATCAAGGCGATTTCCGGCGCGGCCGTACCCGACGAAGGCGAGATCCGGCTTGAAGGCAAGCCCGTCGCCTTCAAATCGCCGATGGAGGCCCGCGAAGCCGGCATCGAGACCGTCTATCAGAATCTGGCGCTGTCGCCGGCGCTCTCGATCGCCGACAACATGTTCCTTGGTCGCGAAATCCGCAAACCGGGTTTTCTGGGCGACTGGCTTCGCATGCTCGACCGTCCGGCAATGGAAAAGCGCGCTCGCGACAAGCTTACCGAACTTGGCCTGATGACCATCCAGAACATCAGCCAGGCTGTGGAGACGCTCTCGGGCGGCCAAAGGCAGGGCGTTGCCGTGGCGCGTGCGGCCGCCTTTGGCAGTCGTGTGGTGATCATGGATGAGCCGACGGCCGCGCTTGGCGTCAAGGAAAGCCGCCGCGTGCTCGAGTTGATCCTCGACGTCAAGAAACGGGGCCTGCCGATCGTGCTGATCTCGCACAACATGCCGCATGTCTTCGAAGTGGCCGACCGCATTCACATCCACCGGCTGGGCCGTCGTCTCTGCGTCATCGATCCCAAGCAATATACGATGTCCGATGCCGTGGCCTTCATGACCGGAGCAAAGGTTCCGCCCGAGGCAGCGTTGGCGGCTTGAGGCTCCGATGGCCCAAATTGCCGCAGGGTCAGCCGGCCTCGCGGCAGTTTAAATCGATTGAAGATATGCCGAGATCAGCTAGCATGGACTGGGAGGAATGGTGAAAGCCGGTATGATCATGGCAAATGCACGAGAAGGCGACATGGCAAACGCGATGACATCCAAAGCTCCCGTTCTCGAAACCCCCGATCCCAAGACGCTCGCCGACGAAGTCTTGAAGGCCCTCAAATACCGGGTAGGCAAGGGCACCAACGTCGCCACGCAACATGATTGGCTGACGGCCTCGATCAAGGTCGTGCGAGACCGCATCGTCGATCACTGGATGCAGGCGACGCAGGAGGCCTACGCCCAGCAGGAAAAGCGCGTCTATTACCTGTCGCTCGAATTCCTCATCGGCCGGCTGATGCGTGATGCCTTCTCCAATCTCGGCCTGATGGACAATATGCGCGAAGCGCTGAAATCCCTTGGCGTCGACCTCGACCTTATCGCCGGGCTCGAACCGGATGCGGCGCTCGGCAATGGCGGCCTCGGCCGGCTCGCCGCCTGCTTCATGGAAAGCATGGCGACCGTCGACATTCCCGCGCATGGCTACGGCATCCGCTATGCCAACGGCATGTTCCGGCAGGAGATTCACGACGGCTGGCAGGTCGAACTGCCAGAGACCTGGCTTGATCACGGTAACCCGTGGGAGTTCGAACGTCGCGAACGCTCCTTCGAGGTTGGTTTCGGCGGTTCGGTGGAATCGATCACCTCCAAGGATGGGCGCCTCGAACGCCATGTCTGGAAGCCGACCGAGCATGTGCTGGCCGTCGCCTACGACACGCCTGTCGTCGGCTGGCGGGCAAACCGCGTCAACACGCTACGGCTGTGGTCGGGCATGCCGATCGATCCGATCCTGCTGGACAAGTTCAACGCCGGCGATCACATCGGCGCGCTTGCCGAAAGCAACAAGGCAGATGCCTTGTCGCGCGTGCTCTATCCCGCCGACTCCCACAAGGCCGGGCAGGAATTGCGGCTCAGGCAAGAGTACTTCTTCTCCACCGCCTCGCTGCAGGACATCGTCCAGCGCCATCTGAGCCAATATGGCGACCTGAAGTCGCTGCCCGACAAGGCTGCGATCCACTTGAACGACACCCATCCCGCCATCGCCGTGCCGGAGTTGATGCGCCTGTTGATGGACGTCCACGGCATGGATTTCGATCAGGCCTGGGATATCACCAAGCGCACCTTCGGCTACACCAACCACACGCTGTTGCCCGAGGCACTGGAAAGCTGGCCGGTGCCGCTGTTCGAGCGGCTTTTGCCGCGCCACATGCAGATCGTCTATGCCATCAACGCTGAAGTGCTTCTGGAGGCTCGTGCCTCCAACCAGTTCTCGGACGAGCAGATCGGCCGCATCTCGCTGATCCAGGAAAATGGCGACCGCCGGGTGCGCATGGGCAATCTGGCCTTTGTCGGCTCGCACTCGATCAACGGCGTTTCGGCGCTTCACACCGACCTGATGAAGGAGACGGTGTTTGCCGATCTGCACAAGCTCTATCCCGATCGCATCAACAACAAGACCAACGGCATCACGCCGCGGCGCTGGCTGATCCAATGCAATCCCGGACTGACGTCGCTCGCCCGCGAGGCGATCGGCGACCGTTTTCTCGATGACATCGACGCCATCAAGGATCTCGACGGTTTCGCCGGCGATGCCGTCTTTCGCGACAAGTTCGCCGCCGTCAAGCGCGCCAACAAGGCGCGATTGGCCAACCTCGTCGCCGACCGGCTCGGCATCAAGGTCGATCCTTCGGCGCTTTTCGACATCCAGATCAAACGCATCCACGAATACAAGCGCCAGCTTCTGAACATCCTCGAGGCGATCGCCCTCTATGACCAGATCCGCTCGCACCCCGAGCGCGACTGGATGCCGCGCGTGAAATTCTTCGGCGGCAAGGCGGCGCCCAGCTATCACAACGCCAAGCTGATCATCAAACTCGCCAACGACGTCGCCAAGGTCATCAACCGCGACCCGGCCGTGCGCGGTTTGCTGAAGGTCGTGTTCGTGCCGAACTACAATGTCAGCCTTGCCGAGATCATGATGCCGGCTGCCGACCTTTCCGAGCAGATCTCGACCGCCGGCATGGAAGCGTCGGGCACCGGCAACATGAAGTTCGCGCTGAACGGCGCGCTGACCATCGGCACGCTCGACGGTGCCAATGTCGAGATCAAGGAATGCGTCGGTGACGACAACATCTTCATCTTCGGCCTGACCACCGCCGAGGTCGCCGAGCGGCGCAACAACGGCTACGATCCGCGCGCCGTCATCGAAGGATCGCCCGAGCTGGCGCAAGCGGTCGCGGCTGTTTCGTCAGGCGTCTTCTCGCCGGATGATCCGGAGCGTTACCGCGACCTCGTCAACGGTCTCTACAACAGCGACTGGTTCATGGTCGCCGCCGATTTCGATGCCTATGCCACCGCCCAGCGCGAGGTCGATGCGGTCTGGCGCAACAGTCCCGACTGGTACGCCAGGGCAATCCGCAATGTGGCGCGTGTCGGCTGGTTCTCCTCCGATCGCACGATCCGCCAATATGCGAAAGAAATCTGGAACGTGCCTGCCTGATGTGATTGCATGAGGCCGCAAACAATGTGGTCCCGGTGGTGTGAACTTAAAAGTCGGATCACACCACTAGAAACAAACACTCGGTGCCTGGGGAGGGACACTGCCTGATGAAGAAGCCGCGCGCGACCGCTGCGACAAGCGGGCCGGACGGACTGGCGGCAGCCAGCGATGTTGCGGCGATTGTTGCCGGTACGCATGGCGATCCGTTTGCCGTTCTCGGTGTTCAGGAGGCTGGGAAGGGTTTTGTGGCCCGCTGCTTTGTTCCGAATGCCGAATTCGTCACCGCTTATACGCTGACCGGCACCATCGCGGGTGAATTGTCCAGGCGCGACGATGGCGGCTTTTTCGAAGGCAAGCTCTCGATCAAGAAGCGGCAACCGCTTCGCTATCACGCGCGCAATGCCGGCGGCGACTGGTGGCTGACCGATCCCTATTCGTTCGGTCCGGTGCTCGGGCCGATGGACGACTACTACATCGCCGAGGGATCGCATCTCAGGCTGTTCGACAAGCTCGGCGCTCATGTCATCGAGCACGAAGGCGCCACCGGCGTGCATTTCGCCGTCTGGGCTCCCAATGCGCGGCGTGTCTCTGTGGTCGGCGATTTCAACGAATGGGACGGCCGCCGGCACTCGATGCGCGACCGCCGCGACACCGGCATCTGGGAGGTGTTCATTCCCGATATCGGTGCTGGCCGGCCCTACAAATACGAGATCATCGGCCCCGACGGCGTCAGGCTGCCGCTGAAGGCCGATCCGTTCGCCTTCAAATCCGAACTGCGTCCGGCCACCGCTTCGGTCGTTGCTGTGCCGCCGGCGCATGAGTGGGGCGATGAGGCGCATCGCAATTTCTGGCGCAATGCCGATCACCGGCGCGAAGCCATTTCGATCTATGAGGTCCATGCCGGTTCCTGGCAGCTTCGCGACGACGGTACGTTCCTGTCATGGGACGAACTGGCCGACCGGCTCATCCCCTATGTGGTCGAGACCGGCTTCACCCATATCGAATTCATGCCGATCTCTGAACATCCCTATGACCCGTCCTGGGGCTACCAGACGACCGGGCTCTACGCGCCATCGGCCCGCTTTGGCGATCCGGACGGCTTTGCCCGCTTCGTCGACGGCGCCCACCGTGCCGGCGTCGGCGTTATTCTCGACTGGGTGCCGGCGCATTTCCCGGTCGATGAGCACGGCCTGGCCAATTTCGATGGCACCGCGCTCTATGAACATGCCGATCCGCGCAAGGGGTTTCATCCCGACTGGAACACCGCGATCTACAATTTCGGCCGCCGCGAGGTGGTGTCGTTCCTAGTCAACAATGCGTTGTTCTGGGCCGAGAAATACCATGTCGACGGACTTCGCGTCGATGCGGTCGCCTCGATGCTATACCTCGACTATTCGCGCAAGGCCGGCGAATGGATCCCCAACGAGAAAGGCGGCCGCGAGAACCTTGAGGCGGTCAGCTTCCTGCAGAAGATGAACAAGGAGGTCTACGGCCACCATCCGGGCGTGATGACCATCGCCGAGGAATCGACCTCTTGGCCGAAGGTCTCGGCACCGGTGCATGAAGGCGGGCTGGGCTTCGGCTTCAAGTGGAATATGGGCTTCATGCACGACACGCTGGAGTATTTCTCCAAGGAACCGATCTTCCGAAAGCACCACCACAACGACCTCACCTTCGGCCTGACTTACGCCTTCTCCGAGAATTTCGTGCTGCCGCTCTCGCATGACGAGGTCGTGCACGGCAAAGGCACGTTGCTTGGCAAGATGGCCGGCGACGATTGGCAGAAGTTTGCGACGCTGCGCGCCTACTACGCTTTCATGTGGGGCTATCCCGGCAAGAAGCTGCTTTTCATGGGGCAGGAGTTCGCGCAGCGCCGCGAATGGAGCGAGGCGCGCGCGCTCGACTGGAACCTGCTTGAATTCCGGCCGCATCGCGGCGTCTGGCAGACGGTGCGCGATCTCAACTATCTCTACCGTTCGCGCCCGGCCCTGCATGGCCGTGATTGTGAGCCGGAAGGGTTTTCCTGGCTGATCGTCGATGACAGCCAGAATTCGGTTTTTGCCTGGCTGCGCAGTGCACCGGGCGGCAGCCCGGTGGCCGTCATTTCCAATTTCACGCCGGTGCCGCGTGACAATTATCGCGTGCCGTTGCCGATATCAGGCAAATGGCGCGAAATCATCAACACCGACGCTTCCGAATATGGCGGGTCCGGCAAGGGCAATGGCGGCATGGTCGAGGCACGGGCGGAGGGAGGAAGCATCTCCGCGACGATGCTTTTGCCGCCGCTGTCGACGATCATGCTCGAGCTCGTTGCCGACTGAGCCCGTCGAGACTGAGTAAAACGGCGATATCGAGTAACTTGGGAGGGTAGAAATGGCAGACTTGAAACGGACCCAGCCGCTGGCGCGCGATGCCATGGCCTATGTATTGGCCGGCGGCCGTGGGAGCCGCCTCAGGGAACTGACCGACCGGCGTGCCAAGCCGGCCGTATATTTCGGCGGCAAGACGCGCATTATCGACTTCGCGCTCTCCAATGCTCTGAATTCCGGCATTCGCCGCCTTGGCGTTGCCACCCAGTACAAGGCGCATTCGCTGATCCGTCATCTGCAGCGCGGCTGGAACTTCCTGCGGCCCGAGCGAAACGAGAGTTTCGACATCCTGCCGGCCAGCCAGCGCGTCTCGGAAACGCAGTGGTATGAAGGCACCGCCGACGCCGTTTATCAGAACATCGACATCATCGAGGCCTACGGGCCCGAATACATGGTGATCTTGGCCGGCGACCACATCTACAAGATGGACTACGAGATGATGCTTCGCCAGCACGTCGACGCCAATGCCGATGTCACCGTCGGCTGCCTCGAAGTGCCGCGCATGGAAGCCACCGGCTTCGGCGTCATGCATGTCGATGCCAAGGACAACATCATCGCCTTCGTCGAAAAACCCGCCGATCCGCCCGGCATTCCCGATAAGCCGGAATTCGCGCTGGCTTCGATGGGCATCTACGTGTTCAAGACCAAATTCCTGATGGAGCAATTGCGCCGCGATGCGGCCGAGCCGGGCTCAAGCCGCGACTTCGGCAAGGACATCATCCCCTATATCGTCCAGCACGGTAAGGCGATCGCGCATCGCTTCGCCAAATCCTGCGTCCGCTCGACCGCCGAGAACGAGGCCTACTGGCGCGACGTCGGAACGGTCGACGCCTATTGGGAAGCCAATATCGACCTGACCGACATCACGCCTGAACTCGACCTCTACGACCGCGACTGGCCGATCTGGACCTATGCCGAATTGAAGCCGCCGGCAAAGTTCGTGCATGACGAGGATGGCCGCCGCGGTTCGGCCGTGTCCTCGCTTGTCTCGGGCGACTGCATCGTCTCCGGTGCGTCGCTCAAAAGAAGCCTGATCTTCACCGGCGCGCGCATCAATTCCTTTTCGACGCTGGAAGAAGTCGTCATGCTGCCCGACGTTCATGTCGGCCGGAACGCAAAGTTGAAGCGCGTGGTCATCGACCATGGTGTTAGGATACCGGAAGGCCTGGTGGTCGGCGAAGATCCCGTCCTCGACGCCAAGCGCTTTCGGGTCTCGGAGAAAGGCATCTGCCTGGTCACCCAGGACATGATCGACAAGTTAGGGCTCTAACGCATGCAGGTTCTGTCGGTCACGCCCGAGATCTTTCCGCTGATCAAGACCGGAGGGCTTGCCGACGTGACCGGCGCGCTGCCCATTGCCTTGGCGGGCAAGGGCGTGACCGTGCGCACGCTCATCCCAGGGTTTCCGACCGTCATGGCCGCCTTCAAGAAGAAGCGGGCGGTTCTGCAATATCCCTTGCTGCAGGGCGGCAAGGCCTCCGTCCATTCAGTCCAACTCGCCGGGCTCGAACTGTTCGTGCTCGATGCGCCGCATCTGTTCGACCGTCCCGGCGGTCCCTACGGCAACGCCACCGGCGTGGACTGGCCAGACAATTGGCGGCGTTTCGCGGCGTTGAGCCAGGTCGGCGGCGACATCGCCGGTGGCGCCATCTCTGGCTACCAACCCGACATCGTCCATGCCCATGACTGGCAGTCGGCGATGACCCTGGCCTATATGCGCTACGGCAAGGCGGTCGGCGTGCCATCGATGATGACTGTCCACAACCTCGCTTTCCAAGGCCAGTTCGGCGCCGCCATCTTTGGCGAACTCGGCCTGCCGGCAGCGGCGATGGCGCTCGACGGCGTCGAATATTATGGCGGTGTCGGCTTCCTCAAGGCCGGCCTGCAGGCCGCCTGGGCGATCACCACGGTCAGTCCGACCTACGCGCAGGAGATCCGCTCGGCGGAATTCGGCATGGGCCTCGACGGCCTCATCAACATGCGCTCCAGCGATCTCTATGGCATAGTCAACGGCATCGACACCGACATCTGGGATCCGGAAACCGACAAGCACCTGGTGTCCACCTATACGGCTAGCACGCTGAAGGCGCGCGCGCCCAACAGGGTTGCCGTGGAAGACCGCTTCAGCCTTGAGCGCGACGACAGCCCGATCGTCTGCGTCGTCAGCCGCCTAACCTGGCAAAAGGGCATGGATACCTTGGCGACAGCGGTCGACGGCATTGTTGCGACCGGCGCGCGCCTGGCCATCCTCGGCTCGGGCGATGCCGGCCTCGAAGGCGCGCTGCTCGCCGCCGCCGCCCGGCATCGCGGCCGCATTGGGGTCGTCGTCGGCTACGACGAGGGGCTGTCGCACATCATGCAAGGCGGCTGCGACGCCATCGTCATTCCCTCGCGCTTCGAACCGTGCGGGCTGACGCAGCTTTACGGCCTGCGCTATGGCTGCGTACCCGTGGTTGCCCGCACCGGCGGCCTTGCCGACACGGTAATCGACGCCAATGAGGCTGCCGTTTCGGCCGGCGTCGCCACCGGCTTCCAGTTCGCGCCCAACAATGGCGGTGCCTTGCTGCACGCCATCCGCCGCCTCGTCGACGCACATGCCAGTCCGGCGGTCTGGGAATCGTTGCAGCGCCAGGGCATGAAGGCCGATGTGTCATGGGACAAGAGCGCGGAAAAATATGTCGAACTCTATCGCTCTCTGCTTTCGAAAAGGGTTGCCTGAAGCATGATACGCACCGTCCCCACCAAGCCTTATTCCGACCAGAAGCCCGGCACGTCGGGCCTGCGCAAGAAGGTGCCTGTCTTTCAGCAGGAGCACTATGCCGAGAATTTCATCCAGTCGATCTTCGACGCGCTCGACGGTTTCAAGGGCAAGACCCTGGTGATTGGCGGCGATGGCCGCTTCTACAACCGCGAGGTCATCCAGAAGGCCATCGCCATGGCGGCCGCCAACGGCTTCGGCAAGGTGATGGTCGGGCAGGGCGGTATCCTGTCGACGCCGGCCGCCTCGCATGTCATCCGCAAATACAAGACCTTTGGCGGCATCATCCTGTCGGCCAGCCACAATCCGGGCGGTCCGCATGAGGATTTCGGCATCAAGTACAATGCCGGCAATGGCGGCCCGGCGCCGGAAAAGCTGACCGACGTGATCTTCGAAAAGACCAGGGCGATTTCGAGCTTCAAGATCGCCGACATCGATCCGATCGACATCGACACAACAGGCACGGTCAAGGCCGCCGGCATGACGGTCGAGATCATCGACCCGGTCGCCGACTATGCCGAACTGATGGAAAGCCTGTTCGATTTCGATGCCTTGCGCAAACTGTTCAAATCCGACTTCCGCATGCGCTTCGACGCCATGCACGCGGTGACCGGCCCCTACGCCAAGGAGATCCTGGAAAACCGGCTCGGCGCGCCCAACGGCACCTGCCGCAATTTCAAGCCGCTGCCGGATTTCGGCGGCCATCACCCGGACCCGAACCTCGTCCATGCCAAGCACCTCTATGACGAGATGATGGGACCAGACGCGCCGGATTTCGGCGCTGCCTCGGATGGCGACGGTGACCGCAATCTGATCATCGGCAAGGGCATTTTCGTCACCCCGTCGGACTCGGTTGCCATGCTTGCCGCCAACGCCCGCCTGGCGCCCGGCTACAAGGGCGGGCTGAAGGGCATCGCCCGCTCGATGCCGACCAGTGGCGCTGCCGACCGCGTCGCCGAAAAACTCGGCATCGCCCTCTATGAGACGCCGACCGGCTGGAAGTTCTTCGGCAATCTGCTCGACGCCGACATGGCGACGATCTGCGGCGAGGAAAGTGCCGGCACCGGTTCCAACCACGTCCGCGAAAAGGACGGCCTTTGGGCGGTGCTTTTGTGGCTCAACATCCTTGCCGCGCGGGGCGAAAGCTGTAAGCAGATCGCCGCCGAGCACTGGGCGACCTACGGTCGCAACTACTATTCGCGGCACGATTATGAAGAGGTTGAGAGCGACCGCGCCAACGCATTGGTCGACGAACTGCGCGCCAAGCTCGGCGCGCTGCCGGGTGCCAGCGTGCGCGGCATGACAATCGCCAGCGCCGACGACTTTGCCTATCACGATCCCGTCGACGGTTCGATCAGCGAGCATCAGGGCATCAGGGTGCTGTTTGAAGGTGGTTCGCGGGTGGTCTTTCGGCTGTCCGGCACCGGCACGTCAGGTGCCACGCTGCGCGTCTATATCGAGCGCTACGAGTCGGACAAGTCGAGGCACGACCTCGACACCCAGGCCGCCCTTGCCGATCTGATAGCCGCGGCCGATGATATTGCCGGGATTCACAGCCATACCGGCCGCGCCGAGCCAAGTGTGATTACTTGAGGGTGGCGCTGCACGCGCCCATAGCTCTCGCAGAGCGCCAGGTCAGATAATGACGGGCGTATGGCGCTGCACCCCCCTCTGGCCTCCCGGCGATCTCCCCTTCAAGGGGGGAGATCGGCAGTTTCAGCGCCTCGTTCCTCATGCTGCGTTGGCCGTTGGCGAAAGCGATGCGACGGTCCGATCTCCCCCCTTGAAGGGGAGATGCCCGGCAGGGCAGAGGGGGGTGCAGCGCGCTAACCTTGGCGGTATTTTCCAGTGACCCAGCTCGGCGCCACCGTCACCCGCGAAGGCATCCGCTTTGCCGCCTGGTCGCAGGCCGCCCGTCGGCTTTGGGTCTCGATTTTCGACGAGCAGGGCAACCGGGAGATCGAACGGCTCGAACTGCAGCCGGAAGGTGAGGGCGTCCATGCGCTGTTCGTTGCGGGCCTTGGCCAGGGCATCCGCTACGGCTTTCGCGCCGATGGCGACTACGCGCCGGAACGCGGACTGTGGTTCGATCCCGCCAAGCTCCTGACCGATCCTTATGCCGTCGAGATCGACAGGTCCTATGTCTATGACTGGCGGCTGGCCCAGCGCCGGGGCGAGGGCGCTGATACCGCACCGCTGATGCCGAAGGCGATTGCCGCTGCGCTGCCGAAGCCGGTGCAGGCTGCCCCGCCGCTATTCCAGCCGGGCGGCCTTATTTACGAAGTGCCGGTGCGCGCCTTCACCATGCTGCATCCGGACATTCCCGAAGAATTGCGCGGAACAGTCGCCGCACTTGCTCACCCGGCGGTTATCGAGCATCTGAAAAAACTGGGGGTTGGCGCGGTCGAGCTGATGCCGGTGACCGCGTCGATGGACGAGCGACATTTGCCGCCGCTCGGGCTGCGCAATGCCTGGGGCTACAATCCCGTGACTTTCATGGCCCTCGATCCGCGTTTGGCGCCGGGCGGCGTCATGGAGTTGCGAAACACGGTCGCCGTGCTGCGCGAGGCTGGCATCGGCGTCATCCTCGACCTCGTCTTCAACCACACCGGCGAGAGCGACTGGCTTGGCCCGACGTTGTCGCTGCGCGGTCTGGACAACCAGGCCTACTACCGGCACTCATCAGACGGCGGGCTGGCCAACGATACCGGCACCGGCAACACGGTCGCTTGCGACCATCCTGTCGTCCAGGAGATGGTCCTCGACACGCTTCGCCATTTCGTCAGGGATGCCGGCGTCGACGGCTTCCGCTTCGACCTGGCGCCCATTTTGGGCAGGGTCGAAGGAACATTCGATGCCGAGGCGTCGTTGCTGAGAGCGATGCGCGACGACCCGCTGCTGGCCGATCGGGTGTTGATCGCCGAGCCGTGGGACATCGGTTCCGACGGCTATCAGCTCGGTAATTTCCCGCCGCCCTTCCTCGAATGGAACGACAAGTATCGCGACGATGTCAGACGCTTCTGGCGCGGCGACGCCGGCATGGTCGGTGCGCTGGCGACCCGGCTTGCCGGTTCGTCCGATGTGTTCGCAACGAACAGGCAAAACGCCAGTCGGACCGTCAATTTCATCGCCGCCCATGACGGCATGACGCTCGCCGATATCGTGCGCTACGAGCGCAAGCACAACGAAGCCAATGGCGAGCAGAACCGCGACGGCCACAATGAAAACCTGTCCTGGAACAACGGCGCCGAAGGGGATGCGGACGATCCGGCCGTACCAACTGCTCGCCTGAACGATCAGCGCGCGCTGCTCGCCACGCTGTTTGCCTCACGCGGCACCATCATGCTGACCGCGGGCGACGAATTCGGCCGCACCCAGCAAGGCAACAACAACGCCTATGCGCAGGACAACGAGATCACCTGGCTCGTCTGGGCCGGCCGTGACCAGGCGCTGGAGCGCTACACGGTGGAACTCTCGAGGCTGCGCCGGTCGATGCCGGCGCTCTTCGATACAAGCTTCCTAACTGGCCAGCCGCAGGCAGGTTCGGGGACGCCGGACGTCGCATGGCTGACCGAAACGGGCACGCCGCTCGATGGACAAGGCTGGCAAGATCCGCAGCAGCACCGTCTTGTCATGATCCTGGGTGGCGCCAGCGACGACGAGCGCCGTCTTGCGGTGCTCGTCAACGGCGATCGTCGGGCCTGCATGTTCACCTTGCCTGAGCGTGAAGGATTTTGCTGGGTGCCAGCCCTCGAAACCGCCGAGCCAGCGGACAGCTCGCGACCGATATCGGGACGGGCGGTGATCTTCATGATCGAACGAGCGCAAGCCGGCACAGGGGAGAAGCGCAATGGCGGCAGGTGACAAGACCGGATGGTGGCGCGGTTGCGTCATCTACCAGATCTATCCGCGCTCCTTCCAGGACACGACCGGCAACGGCAGCGGCGATCTCGCCGGCATTACGTCGAGGCTCGCTCATGTCGCTTCGCTTGGTGTCGACGCAGTCTGGCTGTCGCCTTTCTTCAAGTCGCCGATGGCCGATATGGGCTACGACGTGTCGGATTACTGCGATGTCGATCCGATGTTCGGCACGCTCGAGGACTTCGATGCGCTGGTCGCCGAGGCGCATCGCCTCGGCCTGAAGATCGTCATCGACCAGGTGCTGTCGCATTCGTCCGACAAGCACGACTGGTTTGCCGAAAGCCGCGCCAGCCGCGATAATCCCAAGGCCGACTGGTACATTTGGGCCGATACCAAGCCCGATGGCGGCGCGCCCAACAACTGGCTCTCCGTCTTCGGTGGCCCAGCCTGGGAATGGGATTCGACCCGCCGGCAGTATTACATGCACAATTTCCTTGCCTCGCAGCCCGACCTGAATTTCCACAACCCGGAGGTCCAGGACGCGCTTCTCGACACGGTGCGGTTCTGGCTGGAGCGCGGCGTCGACGGCTTCCGGCTCGATACGGTCAATTACTATGTCCACGACCGCTGGCTGCGCAGCAATCCGCCCCTGGCGTCGAGCGTCGCCGGCACCAACGGAGAGACCAACACCTACCTCTACCAGGAGCATCTGTTCGACAAGACGCAGCCGGAAAACCTGGCGTTCCTCCAGCGCTTCCGGGCCCTGCTCGACGAGTATGAAGACCGCGCCGCGGTCGGCGAGATCGGCGACGAAGGCCGCTCGCTGCAGACGCTTGCCGCCTATACCTCCGGCGGTGACAAGCTGCATATGTGCTACACGTTCGACCTGCTCGGTCCGCAGTTCTCGGCGGCGCATGTTCGCGGCTGTGTCCAGGCCTTTGAAAATGCAGTTGCGGACGGCTGGGTCTGCTGGGCATTCTCCAACCATGACGTCGTGCGCCATGTCAGCCGCTGGACAAGGCCGGATAGCGATCCCGACGCGGTCGCAAGATTCTCGATCATGCTGCTCGCCTGCCTGCGCGGCTCGATCTGCCTCTATGAGGGCGAGGAACTGGGCCTGGAGGAGGCGGAACTGGCCTATGAGGATCTGCGCGATCCCGTCGGCATCCGCTTCTGGCCAGGCGTCAAGGGCAGGGATGGGTGTCGCACGCCGATGGTCTGGGAGGCCGGCGCCGACAATGCAGGCTTCTCCACGGCCAAGCCGTGGCTGCCGATACCGGCCAGCCATCGCACCCACGCGGTCGACGTCCAGAATGCCGACACGGCCTCGGTGCTGAAGTCCTATCGGACCACGCTGGCCTTGCGCGGAGAGCATGAGGCGCTGGTATCAGGCTCGATCCGCTTTCTCGACGCCGAGGGTGACGTGCTCGCTTTCATTCGCGAGGGCGGCGGCGAAAGACTGCTCTGTGTCTTTAATTTCGCCGAGGGATCGGCCAATTGGCAGTTGCGGGGGGACATCGGAGCGGTTGTACAGCTGGATGGCAATGCCGCGGTCGTCGAGACCGAGCTTTTGCTGCCAGCGCTCGGAGCCTTTGTTGGCAGGCTCGACTGATACCCGGACCGTTACTGCACCAGCACCGCACGTCCGCATGTCGCGCCGGTGACCCGGACATCGGCTTCGCCGAGATGCACGCCGAGCGTATCGAGCAGATTGTAAAGCAATGTGTCGACTGGTGCGGTCACGGTTTTCAAGAGCGTCGTCACCGCAGGTTTCACTGCGCCGAGCAGGGCGGTTACGTCAAGCCCGAGGATACCCAGCGCGTTGACGGAGAGTGACAACTTGTCGACCAGTGATGTTGTCAGCGTCTGAGTCAGGTCCCGTGTCGGCGTCGTCTTGATGGTTTTGGCGGCGATCTCGGTTTTGTTGAAGACCAGGTTGGTCGGGCTGACGTTGGTGATATCGGCACCCGCCGACCCCTTCACCAGTATTAGCGGGATTTTTAGCAGCAACAGATTGAGGCTGACATCCGCTATGTTGGCGTCGGAGAACGACTGCGGGTTGCTGAAATCGGCGAAAGCGGTGGGGCTGTTATCGGCGTCGCTGGCGGCAAGGTTCACCGCGGCGACGCCGGGCTTCGCGGCAATGGTAACCTTCAGGCTGTCGGGGCCGGTCGGGCAGCTGATGTCGGTCAGCTTGGCCTCGGCGTAGGCCACTTCGACATTCAGCGGCAGCTTGACCGACAGCAGGCTGATGCCGCCGCCCAGGTTTGGATTGCCGACGCCGACCGTGACCAGCAGCTTGATGCGCGTTTGCGCGGTGCGCACCACGGTGCCGGCTTCTCCAACCGCCAGCCATGGCGAGGATTGCGGCGGTTCGCCGATGGCGATGGCGAGCGTGGTCGACAGCACCCCGGGAATGGTGGCGCCGAGGGCGACGTCGACCTGCTTCGAACCGTTTGCCAGTCCGGCAGCGGCCGTCAGCATTCCCAAGGCGCTGGCATCGACGCCGAGGCCGGCGGGCCTTTGCCCGAGGCCCAATTTGCCGACGGAGCCGAGATCGACCAGATGACTGAGCGGGATCTTTACCGTGCTGGTCGACTTGGACGCGATCGTCTGCAGGGCGACCTTGGCCGTGTTGCCAAGCCCGGGCACATTGGCCATGGCCGTGGCGATCTGGCCGACGGTCGCCTTCGATGCCAGCACATCCGAATACGACACGCCGGTCAGGTTCAGCTGTGTGGCAACGCCGTCGACGAAGGAGAGCACGCTCACATCCGCCGAGATCAGCGCGTTGTAGTCCATGACGCTGAGCGAGATGTTGCTGCCGAGAAGTCCGCCGAGAAGCGCGTTGAGGATGCCGCCATTGAGGCTGGCGAGCCTCGATCCGACCGAGAACGTCGCCTGCGGCGTCATGCTGGCGGTGGCTTGGGTGCCGATGACGGGAGTGGGGATCAGCGAACTCGCGAAATAGCGGGCAGGGATCTTCTTCAGGGTGACGCGGACGGCATTGTAGGGTGTTATGCTGGCCTGGAAACGCTGGCCCACATTGGCCCCGGATGCCACATATCTCCCGGGCGTGACCGTCACGACGGTTTTGCCGGCCGCCGGCTCGATCGTCTGTCCCGAGCTTTGAACGACAACCCCTGGCATGCCGTTGTCGGTCAGCGTGGTGACAACCGCTGTGTTGACTTTGGTCATGTTCGAGGCGGCGGTGATCGCCGCCAGATCCACCATTGCCTGTGCTTCGCGGCGCTCGGTGTAGATCGAGGCTTCGTCGATGGCCACCGCGGCCAGGGCCAGCGCCACCGGCGCGCTCAATGCCGCCATGACGGTGAAGTTCGCTTTCCTGTCACCCAGCATCAACCGGGCAAGCCGACCGATCCCATTGCACGCATGCAGCAGCATTTAAATGCCCCCGACCCTGATCGTTGACTGGCGCTTGATGGTGGTCCCGGGCATGGCTATGCCCGGGAAAAGGTTCCAGATCGGCAGGTTGCGGGCATCGTACTGGATGGCCACCACGAACTGGCTTCCATCGGCCGCGCTGTCGTTGGCCTGGTAGGTCAACTTGCTGACATCCACGAAGGGATATCCGCCGGCATTGTTGGTGACGAAGCTGGCCACGAGCGTCTGGCGCTCGGTCTGGTTCAGCCCGGCAATTGCCGTGCGGGCGGCATCCGCTGCGATCTGCTGGATCGAGTTGGCGGCGCCGAAATATATACCGTATGCAACCATTCCGAGTAGAAGAAGAATGAAGATCGGTGAGAGTAAGGCAAATTCAACCGCAGAAGTTCCACGTTCTTCTTGAAGTTTTCGCACCAATTGAAAGACTTTGGGCAATTTACTTGCTCCGTTGCTCATAGCCGCCACGCGTCTGAGATCGAACTGTATAGAAGGCAATCGTAATGTAACCTGTGGTTGCTTAAGAACGCATTAAGACATTCCGGCAAACTGGCGTGGCTCCGATTCGCGGTGAAAAATGGCGTCGAGGTGAAGAAACCAAGTCAAGCTTCTGGTTTCGGCTGGTGTTTCAGCGGCCACGCCATAGCTTTCGTCCGCCTTACTATGGGTGACCCAGAGAGTCTGTTGAAATAAAAATTCTCCGCGTTAGTGTCTGGGCACGAGCCGCAGGACGGGAACCAGCGGCGCGCTCAAAGGGGTCAGATATCGGCTCCGGGGCGTCAACACTTAATAGGCGCGCCAACGGCAGCGCCGACAGGGAGAACTTCATGCTGAAAAACATGCTGAAGGCGACGGTGCTCGCCACGACCATGGCGCTGGCCGCCGGCACGTTCTACACGCCGGCTTTCGCCGAGACCGTCTATAACAGAGGCAGCGCCGCCGAAGCGGAGACGGTCGATCCGCACAAGACCTCGACAGTCTACGAAGCCGATATCATACGCGACCTGTTCCAGGGCCTGGTCATGCATGACCAGAAGACGAACCTCATTCCGGGCGCGGCCGAAAGCTGGACAGTGTCCGACGACGGCACTGTCTACACCTTCAAGCTGCGCAAGGATGGCCTCTGGTCGGATGGCAGCCCGGTGACGGCGGACGACTTCGTCTATTCGTTTCGTCGGCTGGAAGATCCGGCCACCGCTGCCGAATACGCCTCGATGCTGTACCCGGTGAAGGGTGCGGAGGACGTCAACACCAAGAAGGGCAAGCCGGAGGATATGGGTGTCAAAGCGATTGATGCAAATACCCTCGAAGTCACGCTGAAGGCGCCGACGCCTTACTTCCTGGAGATGCTGACCCATCAGGCCACCTATCCGGTCAACAAGGCTTCGATCGACAAGCTCGGCGCCGACTGGATCAAGGCGGGTAATCTCGTTTCGAACGGCGCCTATACGCTGGCCGAGTGGATTCCCAACGACCACATGAAGCTGGTCAAGAATCCGAAATTCTGGGACGCCGCGACCGTCAAGATGGACGTCGTCAACTATATCCCGACCGAAGACCGCTCATCGGCGATGAAGCGCTTCGAGGCCGGCGAACTCGACAGCTACGGCGACCTGCCGACCGAACAGCTCGCTGACCTCAAGACCAAGTTCGGCGACCAGGTCCGCGTCGGACCTTATCTCGGCACCTATTATTATGCGATCAAGACCGACAAGGCGCCGTGGGACAATGTCGAACTGCGCAACGCCATCTCGATGGCGATCGACCGCGACTTCCTCGCCGAGAAGGTCTGGCAGAACTCAATGCTGCCTGGCTATTCGATGGTGCCTCCGGGCATCGCGGGCTACTCGCCGGCAACGGCCAAATACGCCGACATGTCGCAGATCGACCGCGAGGACGCTGCCAAGAAGACCCTCGAGAAACTCGGCTATACGCCCGAGCATCCCTTGAAGATGGAGATCCGCTACAACACGTCGGAAAACCACAAGAACACGGCCGTCGCCATCCAGGAACAGTTGAAGCCGCTCGGCGTCGACGTCTCGCTCGTCAACACCGACACCAAGACCCACTACTCCTTCCTCGAGCAGAAGGGCGACTACGACGTGGCGCGTGCCGCCTGGATCGCCGACTACAAGGATCCGGAGACCTTCCTCGGCATCACCCGCAAGGCCAGCGGCAACAACTATTCGAGCTATGTCAGCCCGGCATATGAAGCGGCCATGGACAAGGCGGCGGCTGCCGGCGGTAAGCCGGAAGAGCGCATGAAGGACCTCGCTGAGGCCGAGCGCATCCTTGTCGATGACGTCGGTAACATTCCGCTTCTCTACTACAGCTTCCACGACATCGTTTCCTCGAAGCTGCATGGCTTCGACGACAATGTGATGGATATCCATCCGTCCCGCTTCATCAGCAAGGACTGATCCTTAGCCGGCCGCCGCGCAACTCAATGCGCGGCGGTGCTGGTTTGCCATCGCATCGGTCCGGAAACCGGAATCGATTTTCGGCATGTCGGTGCGAAGATTTGAAGGCTAGAGCGCAACCGTCCGGCTGGACGCGCGTTGCTCTGGATCAAGCGGGGCACCGATGCTGCGATACGTATTACGGCGGCTTCTGACCGCCATCCCGACGCTGTTCGTCATCGTGACCATGGCGTTTTTCCTGATGCGCGTCGCGCCGGGCGGCCCATTCAACCAAGAGCGGGGGCTGAGCCCCGAGATCAAGGCCAATCTCGAAGCCCAGTTCGGCCTCAACGACCCGCTCTGGCTGCAATTCGTCCATTATCTCGGCAATCTGCTGCGCGGCAATTTCGGCCCGAGCTACAACATGCCGGACTTCACCGTCACCGAACTCTTCGCCAAGGGCCTGCCTATATCGGTTCAGCTCGGCGCCTCGGCGCTCGTCCTGGCGCTGCTGCTCGGTTGTGTGCTCGGCACCATTGCGGCGCTTAACCAGAACAAGCTTGGCGACTATACGGTGATCGCGCTGGCGACGGCCGGCAGCACCATCCCAACCTTCGTCATCGCGCCGGTGATCCAACTCCTGTTCGGGCTGACCTGGAGGCTGCTGCCGATCGGTGGGTGGGGCGATGGCGCTTTCATCAACAAGGTCGGTCCGGTGTTGACGCTCGCTCTGCCGCAGATCGCCATCGTCGCCCGGCTGATGCGTGGCTCGATGATCGAATCCTTGCGGTCCCATCACATCCGCACGGCGCGCGCGCTCGGCCTGTCCGATTGGTCGGTGGTGGTCAAGCACGCGCTGCGCGGCGCCATCCTGCCGATCGTCTCCTTCACCGGTCCGGCGGCGGCGGCATTGCTGACCGGCTCGGTCATTGTCGAGACGATCTTCTCCATTCCAGGCGTTGGCCGCTATTTCGTCGATGCCGCGCTCAATCGTGACTACACGCTGGTGATGGGAACGGTGGTGGTGATCGCCATCTTTACCATTGTCTTCAACCTGATCGTCGACGTCATGTACGCGGTCGTCGATCCGAGGGTGCGCTATGACTGACATCGCAGCCACAGCCGCCCCCGCCGTCATCGGCCGTTCACTCTGGGGGGATGCCTGGGCGCGTCTCAAGGCCAATCGCGCCGCCATGTTCAGCCTGTACTACCTTGCCCTGATCGGTGTCGTCAGCGTATTCGGGCCGTGGTTCGTGCCACATCAATACACTACCATCTATGCCGACTATGTGCGCATGCCGCCAAGCCTGTCAGCCTATCCGAAGGCCGACATGGTCGAGACGGCGCTTACCGAAGCGATCAAGCGCATGCGGGTCGACATCAAGGAGTGGCGGCAGGAAGGCAACCAGGTCTTCGTCACCGTCAAGTCGACCAGGCCGATCGACGATCGCAACATCCGTTATCTCGACCGTTCCGATGCCTTTGACGGCACCAAGATCGAGAGCAAGTCGCCCGACGGTCTCGAAGTGACGATGAGCGCCTCGATCAAGCAGCAATATTTCCTGTTCGGCACCGACAACACCGGCCGGGACCTGTTGTCGCGCACGCTGATGGCCGGGCGCATATCGCTGGCCATCGGCCTGCTCGCGGGTGTCGTGGCGGTGGTCATCGGCGTGGTCTACGGGGCCGCTGCCGGCTTTGCCGGCGGCAAAATCGACGAGGTGATGATGCGCATCGTCGACGTGCTCTATTCCTTGCCCTTCATCTTCTTCGTCATCATGCTGGTGGTGTTCTTCGGCCGCAACTTCGTGCTGATGTTCCTGGCGGTCGGCGCCGTGCTGTGGCTCGACATGGCGCGCATCGTGCGCGGCCAGGCGCTGTCGATCCGCCGGCAGGAATATGTCCAGGCGGCGGAAGCCATGGGTGTCGGCCAGCGCGGTATCCTGCTGCGCCACGTCATTCCCAATCTGCTCGGCCCGGTGGTCATCTACATGACGCTGCTGGTGCCGCAGGTCATCATCCTGGAGAGTTTCCTGTCATTCCTGGGGCTCGGCGTGCAGGAGCCGATGACCAGTTGGGGCGTGCTGATCTCGGTCGGCGCCAAGAACATCGGCACCGCCAACTGGCTGCTCCTGTTCCCCGCGTTCTTCCTCGTCTCGACGCTGTTCGCGCTGAATTTCGTCGGCGACGGCCTGCGCGACGCACTCGACCCAAGGGATCGCTAAGATGGGGATCGCCGAGATGGCTGCTTCCGAAACGATCCTCAGCGTCAAGGATTTGCGTGTCCGCTTCCGCACGCTGGACGGCGCGGTCGAGGCGGTCAAGGGCATCAACATCCACGTCAAATCAGGCGAGACCGTTGCCGTGGTTGGCGAATCCGGGTCCGGCAAAAGCCAGACGATGATGGCGGCGATGAGCCTGCTGGCATCGAATGGCGAAGCGACAG
Organism: Mesorhizobium sp. M0518; assembly: GCF_040321125.1. Lineage (NCBI taxonomy): Bacteria > Pseudomonadati > Pseudomonadota > Alphaproteobacteria > Hyphomicrobiales > Phyllobacteriaceae > Mesorhizobium > Mesorhizobium sp. M0518. The sequence continues at coordinate 150,005 of NZ_JAMYQY010000012.1, read as the reverse complement.
GCAGCGTCGATTATCGCGGCCGCAATCTTCTGACGCTCAGCAAATCCGAGCTCAACCAGGTTCGTGGCCGCAAGATCAGCATGATCTTTCAGGAGCCGATGACTTCACTCGATCCGCTCTATTCGATTGGCAATCAGTTGATCGAGCCGATCCGCCGGCACCGGGGCCTGAATGCCCCCGACGCGCGGGAAGAGGCGCTCAAGCTGCTGCGGCTGGTGCATATTCCCGATCCCGAGCGGCGGATGAAATCCTATCCGCATGAAATGTCCGGTGGCCAGCGCCAGCGTGTGATGATCGCGATGGCGCTCGCCAACGACCCTGACATATTGATCGCCGACGAGCCGACGACGGCGCTCGACGTGACCATCCAGGCGCAGATCCTGATGCTTCTGGCCGAATTGCAGCGCAAGCTCGGCATGGCGATCGTCTTCATCACCCACGATCTTGGCATCGTCCGCCGCTTTGCCGACCGGGTCTATGTCATGCGCCAGGGCGAGGTTGTCGAGGAGGGGGAGGCGGAGGCCATCTTCGTCAATCCCCAGCATGCCTACACGAAAATGCTGCTGGCGTCCGAGCCGACCGGCAGCAAGGCGCCGCCGCCCGCCAATGCTCCGGTGCTGCTTGAAGGCAGAAATGTCGAAGTGACGTTCAGGATTGGCGGCGGGTTTCTTGCTGGTGAACCGCTGATGCTGCGTGCCGTCGATCACATCTCGATCCGGCTGCAGCGCAACCAGACCATCGGCATCGTTGGTGAATCCGGCTCGGGCAAGTCGACGCTCGGCCGCGCCTTGCTGCGGCTGTTGCCGAGCGACGGGCTTATCCGTTTCGGCGATCGCGACATTTCCCAAGCCGACAGGCAGGCGATGCGGCCGCTGCGGCGCCAGATGCAGCTTGTCTTCCAGGACCCGTTCGGCTCGCTGTCGCCGCGCATGACCGTCGGCCAGGTCATCACCGAAGGACTTCTGGTGCATGAGCCTGATCTCTCGGGCAAGCAGCGTGATCAACGCGCGGTCGACGCCTTGCGCGAGGTCGGCCTCGACCCCAACGCACGCAATCGCTACCCGCACGAATTCTCCGGCGGCCAGCGGCAGCGCATCGCCATTGCTCGCGCCATGATCCTGAAGCCCAGGCTGGTGGTATTGGATGAGCCGACCTCGGCGCTCGATCGCTCTGTGCAGAAACAGATCGTCGAACTGTTGCGCAAGCTGCAGGCGGACCACGAATTGTCCTATCTCTTCATCAGCCACGATCTGTCGGTCGTGCGCGCCATGGCCGACTACATCATCGTCATGAAACAGGGCAAGATCGTCGAGGAGGGGCCGACCGAGGCGATCTTCAGCGATCCGCGGCACGCTTACACACAGACGCTGATGGCCGCCGCGATCGACATGACGCGATTTCGCCTGAGCGCCTGAACCAGGCTTCGCACCGATACACTGGCTGTCCGCTCAATTTGTGGAGCTCGGGCACTTGCGTGCTCGCACAGCGGCAATGGCATCCTGTTGCTGCTTGAGCCGGTCGATCCTGGCTGTTTCACGGTTGGCCACCGCGGTCTTCACGCGTGAGCCGCCGAGCAGCCAGCGTGGAACATTGGTGTTGGCGACCTTGCCGCGGGTGATTGCCGTTTGCGAGATGTCACGGGCGACGTCTCCCATCGCCCTGTTGAGGTCGGTGCACGTCATCGAATCGTATTTCGCTGGATCGACGGTTCTGCCGAGCGATGAACAGCCAGCGACGAGAACCAGCGTCATCACGAGAATCAAGGGCGAGGCTGTGGTTGAATTCAAATTCATGTCGCACTCGGCCCGCCGTTCACTGACTCCATCAAGTTCACGACCCTAAGACCGACAGACCTTTTCGTCAAAATATGCGGCCTCGAAGAAACCTCCCACTGGGCCCGGCCTTTGCGGCCGACGCAGGAACATCTCAGTCACTGGAATTGCTATCTGCCGAGTGTTGGGCTCAATCGCTGGCAAACGGAGAGTACCGGTTCCGGCGACGTCGGGGCGGCCTTTCCTACGCTGCCTCGGCCACGAACCTCGACGGGGGGCAACCGCCGAGCACTGTCTGAGCGATGTCGGCGTCATTTTCATCGACATGCGCCGTCACCAGAACGACCCCTTCGGCAACCTCCTGATCATCCGCCTTTATGGCGGCCGTGGCGAATGTTCCAAACAGACCGGCAACGCCGCCACAGACCGCGCCAGCCACCGCTGTTGGCAATACGCCCGCAGCAACAGGATTGATGCCATAGGCCGCAACGGCACTCAGGCAGACCAACCCGCCGGCGGCAGCGCCAAATAACGATCCCAAAGCGGAAACCCGAAGAGATCCCGCCTCGTCATTGTAAGGCCCGATGATCGCGATCTGTACGCGAGGAATTCCGGCTGCCACCAAGTCGCTGGCGACCCGCGCCGCATCGACGGGGGAATCAAAAAGTCTGCAAATCGTCGGCATGGTCGCTTAACGCTTCTGGCTGTTCAGCGTCGTCTCGGTGAGGAATGACGCGGCAATCAGATCGTCAACCTCGATTGGGCCCTCGCCGCCCTCCATGATGGCTGCGACCTTCTGGAAGGTCTTCATCTCGTCTTCGGTAATCTGGGCTTCCGGCATCCTGGCTTTGATCTCTGTCATGCGCATGCTCAGGGCATAGGATTTCTTGGTCTCACGGTTCGACATGCTGCTGCTCATAGTTCATTGATCATTTTTTGCCCGCCACTCGAATTTGGGGCAAGGGCAAACGTTTCCAACCCTGGACTTCGGTCGGGGAGGGGTCGGACCTAAGTCTGGTCGTGGGCCGCAATGGTCTTGCCGACGGCGCCGCCAAAGCATGACCCAGGATGCGTGCCAAAAGGCCTTTCGTGGCCCGACTCATCAAGAATCGGGCCGGAGATCTGCGATCAGTACCCGTCGTTTTCGATCACAACGGGATGGTGTCGATGGTGGTGACGGTGGGTGGAGACGGAACCTGTCACGACAACAGTATCGCGGTGATGATGCCGGCGCCCATGGTCATAGAACGCTACGGTACCATGGCGGCGGTGGTGCAAGCGCTGACCGTCTTCGTTGATGATCTTGACGCTTTCGTGATGTCGATGATGGGTTCTAACAACCACATCGGCTTCGGCTGCCGAAGCCACAACGGGCAGTCCAAGGGAAAGCGCCAACGCGCACATGATCATTGTTTTCATTGCAGTTTCTCCATTTTCTTAATTAGCCCTTCATTGGATAAACTGCCCCTGATCGCTTTGGTTCCGGTCGTCCGGCATCGACCCGAACGTTCACTGGTCATCGCTGGATCTCGTCAAACGGCGGAACATTAGGCGTGCCTGATGGTTTATTTCCCGCAGCCGGGATCACGATTTGGTGTCTGCTGCGGATCAGTCGGCAAAGGCTGGTCGGCCCGCGTTCTCTGCCAGAGGCGCGGGCTTCCCAGGCAACAGGAGAGAGATCATGAACAATATCATTTGGCTCGTTGGAGCTGTGGTCATCGTGATAGCGATCTTGAGCTTTTTTGGCCTCCGCTGAGGGGGACGCGCGTACCAGTCGGGATGTTTACCCGAAACTGTCCGCGAGCGCACGCATGAAGGCATCAGGCGGCCGGTTGACTGGTTACTGTCCAGTGCAACAGGCATCGCTGTCGGCCGGGTCACAGAGGCACGGCGAATAGAAATTCGCCCATCCGACTGGCGGGGGACGCGAGTAATCTCGCTTGAGGGGCAGGTGGAGCGCCGAAGTCGGGATGCGTTAACTCTTTGTTTTCTCTGGTCGGAGTGGCAGGATTTGAACCTGCGACCCCCTCGTCCCGAACGAGGTGCGCTACCAGGCTGCGCTACACTCCGTGACCAGACCGCGGGCTTATAGCCGCCACACTTGGTTCCTGCAAGCGGCACGGCGGCACTTCTGTCGCATTTCGTCGGCTTTCGTCGAGCATTGCCCGAAAGGCCCGGATTCCCTTCCGGAATAAACGTGGCTTAAAGCCTTGTGTGCTAAGCCGCAGCCCTCGACAATTCGTAATTTCGGCCATTCGGAGTTTCCAGTCTTGTCCTTCAGCATCGTTGGCGACGCCCGGCCCAACAGTTTCGAATTCGAAACCGAAGCGCTGATCAAGCCATCCGGCTTTCGCGAATATGATGCGCGCTGGTGGTTCGGCCATCCCGGCTCCGCGCAACGACCGGAACTCAATCTGATCGGCGTCCAGGCGCTCGGCATGGGGCTTGGTACGCTGATCCGCCGTCTCGGCGCCGGTCCCGATATCGTCACCGGGCATGATTTCCGCTCCTATTCGCTGTCGATCAAACTGGCCCTGGTGTCCGGTTTGATGGCTGCAGGCGCACGGGTGAGGGACATCGGACTGGCGTTGTCGCCGATGGCGTATTTCGCTCAGTTCGCTTTGGATACGCCCTCGGTCGCCATGGTCACCGCTTCGCACAACGAAAATGGCTGGACCGGCGTCAAGATGGGTGCGGCGCGGCCGCTGACCTTCGGCCCGGAAGAGATGAGCGCGCTGAAAGCAATCGTGCTGTCCGGCGATTTTGACCTTGTCGGCGGCGGCTCCTACGATTTCATCCGCGACTTTCGCGCGACCTATCTCGACGATCTGACCCGCGACAAGCGCATCGCCCGAAAACTGAAAGTGGTCGCAGCCTGCGGCAATGGCACCGCCGGCGCCTTCGCGCCGCAAGCGTTGCAGCGCATCGGCTGCGAGGTCATCGCGCTCGACGTCGAGCTCGACCATACATTTCCGCGCTACAATCCCAATCCCGAGGACATGCGGATGCTGCATGCCATCCGGGACAAGGTGCTGGCATCAGGCGCCGACATCGGCCTTGGCTTCGACGGCGATGGCGACCGCTGCGGTGTCGTGGACAATGAAGGCAATGAAATTTTTGCCGACAAGGTCGGTGTGATGCTGGCAAGGGATATTTCCAGCCAGCATCCCAACTCGACCTTCGTCGTCGACGTCAAATCGACCGGCCTGTTCCATACCGACGCAATGCTGCGCGCCAATGGCGCCGTCACTGACTATTGGAAAACCGGCCATTCCTACATCAAGCGCCGCGTCGCCGAACTCGGTGCTGTCGCCGGTTTCGAAAAGTCGGGTCATTTCTTTTTCAATCCGCCGATCGGGCGCGGATATGACGACGGCCTGGTCACCGCCATCGCCATCTGCCAGATGCTGGATCGCAGCCCGGGCAGTTCGATGGCCGATCTTTATCGCGCGCTGCCGCTGACCTTTGGCACGCCGACCATGTCGCCGCACTGCGCGGACGAGGTGAAGTATGGTGTGGTCGAACGGGTGGTTGCCGACTTTCAGGCCATGAAGCGGGATGGAAGGGTTTTCGCTGGGCAGAAGATCGCAGACCTCATCACCGTCAACGGCGTGCGCGTCGTCGCCGATGACGGCACCTGGGGGCTGGTGCGCGCCTCGTCGAACAAACCGGAACTGGTCGTGGTGGTCGAAAGCCCGGTGTCGTCGCAGCGTCGACGGGAGATGTTCGAGGCTGTCGACGCCGTGCTGCGCCGCAGCTCCGAGGTGGGCGCCTACAACCAGACCTTTTGAATGGTAGTTGAATGACCGAGCGGATCGTCAGTTTTGTCATGAGCGGTGGCGTCGGCTCGCGGCTGTGGCCGCTGTCGCGCGAGGACAACCCCAAGCAGTTCCACGATCTGTCCGGCGACGGCTCGATGCTGGCCAAGACCTTGCGTCGGCTGACCGCCCGGCTGGAAGGCGGAACGCCGATCTTCCTGATCGCCGCGGAGCGCCATGCTGATCGCGTTCACGCCGATCTTGCTGGTCTCGACCTCGCCGGCGGCGGTCCGCTGTTCGAGCCGACCGGGCGCAACACAGCCGCCGCCGTCGCACTGGCGACGCTGCGCACACTGTCCGAGTTCGGCGACAGCCTGGTGCTGGTGGTGCCGTCTGACCATGAGATATCGACCCCGCGCCAGTTTTGGCAGAGCGTCGAAGCCGGCACCGAGGCTGCGCGCGTCGGCAGGCTGGTGGTGTTCGGCATCAAGCCGACGCAACCAGAGACCGGCTATGGCTATATCGAGGTCGCGGCCGAAAGCGGCGGCACCTTCGACGTGTCGCGCTTCGTCGAAAAGCCGGATATTGCGACTGCGCAGAGCTATCTCAAGGCCGGAAATTTCTACTGGAACACCGGCATCTTCCTGTTTCGCGCCAGCACCATGCGTGACGCCTTCATAGCGTTCCAGCCGGATATCTGGCAGGCCACCGAAGCAGCCTACAAGGCGGCGACATCGGATCTGTCGGGCCTTTACATGCCGCTGGAACTCTACGCCGCCATTCCGTCGAACTCGATCGACTACGCCATCATGGAGCGGGCAAAAGACATCGCCATGGTGCCGGCGGGCTTCCGCTGGAACGATCTCGGCTCGTGGCAGTCGCTGCTCGATGTCGGCCCCGCAGACGACCGGGGCAATGTCATCATCGGCGATGTCGTCGCCATCGATTGCGAGAATTCCTACATTCGCAGCGACGGCCGCCTGCTGTCGGCGATCGGCATGAAGGATATCGCCATCGTTTCGACATCGGATGCCACCTTCGTCGCCCCGGTCAGCCACAGCCAACACGTCAAGAAGATCGTCGAGCAGCTCGAAAAATCGGGTCGCCTGGAAACCAGGTTCACGCCGGCGCATGACCGCGTCATCGAAAGCGGCGCCTGGCGCCGGCGCGTGCATCACTGGCTGTTTCAGGAGACCTTGCCGCTGTGGTCGACATCGGGGGTCGACGAACGCCATGGCGGCTTTCACGAAGCGCTCGGCCTGGACGCCTCGCCGTTGATGAAGCCCAAGCGCATGCGCACCATGGCAAGACAGGTCTATGCTTTCGCCGTCGCCCGGGCGCGCGGCTGGGACGGCCCGGCCGATCGGTTGATCAGCCACGGCATCGCCTTCATGGCCGGCAAGGGCCGCACCGACAAAGGCGGCTGGGTTCGCACGCTGAATGTCGACGGTTCGGTCGCCGACGCCACCGAGGATGCCTACGATCATTCCTGCGTGCTCCTGGCACTGGCGCATGCGCATATGTCAGGCAATCCCGACGCCTTGCGCCTCGGCGAGGAAACCTTCGCCTTTCTCGATGCGCATCTCGAAGACAGCCGCATGACCGGCTTTCTTGAGACATCGGACGGCAAAGGCGAGCGCCGCTCCAACCCGCATATGCACCTGCTCGAGGCCTTTCTCGCCTGGCACCAGGCGACCGGCGAGCGCGCCCATCTGCGGCGCGCGGCACGTATCATCGACCTCTTCCGCAGTCATTTCTTCGATCCGGAAAGCTGGACGCTTGGCGAGTATTTCGATGCCGAATGGAAACCCTCCACCGGCGAGAAAGGGTCATGGACCGAGCCCGGCCACCATTTCGAATGGGCCTCTTTGCTGGTAGATTTCGCCGGGCGTAGCGGCCAGGCCGAGTTGAGCGGCTTTGCCCGAAAACTTTACGCGTCGGCCACTGCCAATGGCCTCAACCGCGCCACCGGGCTTGCCTATGGCGCCGTCTCCAGGCAAGGCCTGCCGCTCGACCTGATATCCCGCAGTTGGCCGCAGGCCGAAGCCGTGAAGGCGGCGATCGCGCTGGATGGCTCTGGCGGCCCCGATCTCAAGCCGGAAATCGAAGCGCGCGTCGGCCGGCTGTTCCGCTGGCACATCGACCCGGCGCCGCTCGGCCTGTGGATCGATCGCATCGACGAGCGCGGCCGCTCGCTGGCATCGGACGTTCCTGCCAGCATCTTCTATCATCTGGTCTGCGCGCTGACGCAGTATCTTGATGGGACGGTGGAGAAGGGATGAGCCCGTATTGAGAGGCCGGCCTCTCAATACGGGCTCGCTACATCCCCAGTCTCGACATACACCGACTTCAGCTGCGAATAGAGTGCCAGTGCCGCCAGTGAATTCTCACGTCCGATGCCTGACTGCTTGAAGCCGCCGAACGGGATTTCCACCGGCGTCAGATTGTAGGCGTTGATCCAGCAGGTGCCAGCCTGCAACTCGGCGATGACGCGGTGGGCGCGCGGCAGGTCGCGCGTGAAGACGCCGGCGGCAAGGCCGAATTCGGTGTCGTTGGCGCGGTCGATCACCTCGTCCTCATCGTCGAACTTCAGCACGCTCATGACAGGCCCGAAAATCTCTTCGCGGGCGATGCGCATTGTGTCGGCGACGCCGGTGAACACCGTCGGCTCGACAAAGAATCCGCCTTGGAAACCCTGCAGCGACGGCACGTTGCCGCCGCAGGCAAGCGTTGCTCCGTCCTGCTTGCCGATTTCGATATAGCCGACCACCTTGTCATGCTGCGCCTTGGAGACCAGCGGACCCATCTGGGTTTCGGGGTCGAGCGGGTCGCCGATGCGGATTTTTTTGGTCCGCTCGACAAGGCGTTCGACGAAGCGGTCGTGAATGCCGTTTTGCACGAAGACCCGCGTGCCGTTGGAGCAGATCTGGCCGGTCGAATAGAAATTGCCGAGCATGGCGCCGCCAATGGCGTTCTCGATGTCGGCATCGTCGAACACGATCAGCGGCGACTTGCCGCCGAGCTCCATCGTCGCGTGCTTCATTTTTGAGCCGGCCAGCGACAGCACCTTGCGGCCGGTCAGCACCGAACCGGTCACCGACACCTTGGCGACGACATCGTGGCCGACAAGCCCGGCGCCGACATCGCCATAGCCCTGCACGACGTTGAACAAGCCGTCGGGCAGCCCGGCCTCGCTGTAGATCTCCGCCAGTGCGAGTGCTGAAAGCGGCGTGTTTTCCGATGGCTTGAACACCATGGCATTGCCCATGGCGAGTGCCGGTGCCGATTTCCAGCCGGCGATCTGGATCGGATAGTTCCAGGCGCCGATGCCGACACAGACGCCGAGCGCTTCGCGCCTTGTGTAGGCGAAGGGTCCGCCGAGATCGACCGACTCGCCATTGTAGGCGGCGACGGCGCCGCCGAAATATTCAAGGCAGTCCGCGGCGGAAGGCGCGTCCGCCACCAGCGTTTCCTGGATCGCCTTGCCGGTGTCCAACGTCTCGATGCGGGCGAGGTCGGCATTTCGGGCGCGCAATATGTCGGCGGCGCGGCGCAGGATGCGCCCGCGCTCGACCGGTTTCAGCCGCGCCCAAGCGGGCTGCGCCGCCCGCGCTGCCTCGACGGCGAGCTCCAGCACGTTCGGCGTCGCCGAACGTAGCATGGCGATGGTCTCACCGGTTGCCGGATAGATGACCGGCAGCGGCGCGCCGCCTTCGTCCTCGATGTAGCGTCCATTGACATAGTGCGATGCCGTGGGCTGGGCGCGCATGGTTTTCTCCAGATGTATTCGCTACCAAGTCCGTTCGACAATGCCCTATCGATCCGCGACCTGCCAGCGCGGATTGATCCATGGTTCCTGGTTGGACGGCGCCAGCGGCGTGCGGCCAAGGATGTGGTCGGAAGCCTTTTCGCCGGTCATGATCGAGGGTGCATTGAGATTGCCGTTGGTGACGCGCGGGAAGATCGAGGAATCGGCGACCCGCAATCCTTCGACGCCGATGACCCGGCACTCCGGATCGACGACACTCATCATGTCGTCGGCGCGGCCCATCTTGCAGGTGCCGCAAGGATGGTAGGCGCTCTCTGCGTGATCCCTGATGAAGATGTCGAGATCGTCGTCCGACTGCACGTGGCTGCCAGGCGATATTTCCTTGCCCCGATAGGGGTCGAACGCCGACTGGCCGAAGATCTCGCGCGTCAGCCGGATGCAGTGGCGGAACTCCGCCCAGTCGTCGGGATGCGACATGTAGTTGAAGTGGATCACCGGCTTCGATTTCGGGTCCGGCGAGCGCAGCGTCACAGAGCCGCGCGACTTCGAGCGCATCGGCCCGACATGCGCCTGGAAGCCGTGCGACTTGGCCGCCGCCTTGCCGTCATAACGGACAGCCGCAGGGATGAAATGGTACTGGATATCGGGGTAGTCGACGCCGGCGCGCGAGCGCACGAAGGCCGCCGCTTCGAAATGGTTGGTGGCGCCAAGCCCGGTCTTGAGGAACAGCCACTGCGCGCCGATGAGCGCTTTCGAGAACGGATTCAGCACCGAATTGAGCGTGATCGGCAGCAATGATTCCTGCTGGATGTAGAGCTCCATATGGTCCTGCAGGTTGCGGCCGACGCCGGGTCTGTCGGCCACCACGGCAATGCCGTTTTCGCGCAAATGCTCGGCCGGGCCGATGCCGGACAGCATCAGGATCTTGGGCGAATTGATCGACGAGGCGGCGACGATCACCTCACGTCGCGCCTTAACGACCTGAATCTTTTTGTGAGCTTCGATCTCGACGCCGATGGCGCGTTGATTCTCGATGATCACCCGCCGCGCAAAGCCCTTGACCAGACTCACATTTTTGCGCTTCAGCGCCGGCTTCAGATAGGCTGATGCCGCCGACCAGCGGCGGCCGCCGCTGATGGTCTGCTCCATCGGCCCAAACCCTTCCTGCTTGGAACCATTGTAGTCGTCGGTCAGCTCGAACCCGGCCTGGCGTCCGGCCTCGACGAAGGCGCCGTAGAGCGGATTGCGGCGCGAGCCGCGCTGCACATGCAGCGGACCGCCGTGACCCCGCCAGCCATCCTCGCCGCCATCCGAGTCCTCCATGCGCTTGAAATAGGGGAGCACGTCGGCGAAGCTCCAGCCGGCCGCACCCTCTTCGGCCCAATGGTCGAAGTCGCGGGCATGGCCGCGCACATAGACCATGCCGTTGATCGAAGACGAGCCGCCGATGACCTTGCCGCGCGGCGTCGCCAGCACGCGGCCGCCGAGATGCGGCTCCGGCTCGCTGGCAAAGCCCCAGTCGTAGAGGCTCATGTTGAGCGGGATCGACAGTGCCGACGGCATCTGGATCAGCGGCCCGATATCGGTCCCGCCGAATTCGATGACGATGACCGAATGCTTGCCGTCCTCCGACAGGCGGTAGGCCATGGCCGAGCCGGCCGAGCCGGAGCCGATGATGACGAAATCCGCTTCAAGCATGGTTCATATGCGCCATAAAATCGGCGAGCGAGACATTGCCGCCGGTAGCCACAACCAGGACGGTTTTGCCCGCCACATCCACCTCGCCGCCGAGCAGTGCCGCCAGCGAGGCGGCGCCGGACGGTTCGAGCACCAGCTTCATGCGCTCGAACGCGATCCGCATCGCCCGGCGGACAGACGCGTCGTCGACGGTGATGCCGCGAACACCCGCGGTCTTGACCGCGGCAAACGGCGCGTCGCCTGGCCGTCGCGACATCAGTCCGTCGCAGATCGATTTCGGCCCGATTGGCATCGTCTCGATGGCGCCATGCGCCAGCGACGAGCCCATGCCGTTGAAACCTTCCGGTTCGACGCCGATGATCTCAGTGGCGGGCGACAGATAGTGGAAGGCAAGCGAAACGCCGCCGATCAGTCCGCCGCCGCCGACCGAGCAGAACAAAAGATCAGCGCTGGCACCTTTGGCTTCGAGTTGGTCGAGCGCTTCGAGGCCGGCGCCCGCCTGGCCGGCGACGATCTCCGGATCGTCGAATGGATGCAGCAGCGCCAGCCCCTCGGTCTCGGCGATCTCGCGTGCCTTGGCGGCCGCGACTTCCTCACGTGCGCGCTCGCCGTGGTCGGTCAGCACGACACGAGCGCCATAGCCTGCCGTGGCGTCGCGCTTGGCGGCCGGTGCGTCGATCGGCATGACGATGGTGACCGGAATGGCAAGCGCTTGGCCGGCGGCCGCCAGCCCTTGCGCGAAATTGCCGGAGGAGTAGGCGACGACGCCCTTCTTCGCTTCGTCAGCTGAAAGCTGCTTCAGCCGCCAATAGGCACCGCGCACCTTGAACGAGCCGGCCCATTGCAGCGATTCCGGCTTGATGAAGACGCGGGCCGCACCCGTCTCGCGGGCCAGTGCCGTCGATTCCAGCAGCGGCGTGATCTGCGTCGCCCGGGATGTGACGGCATAGGCCTGCTTGAGGTGGTCGAGGGAGGGGACGAGAAGGTCTGACATCATTCGCCTCGCGGATACCGCTTGCTGTCTTCGAGATTGTCGAGGTTCATGTGATTGCGCATGTAACGCTCGGACGCTTTTTGCAGCGGCTGGAAATCCCAGGGATAGTAGGCGCCGTTGCGCAGCGCCGGATAGACGACCCAGCGGCGCGCCTGGCTTTCACGCACGGCGGCGTCGAAGCCGGCCATGTCCCAACGCGCCTGGACCTTGTCCATGAATGCCGCCACCAAGGCCACATTGGCCGGGTCCTCGGCCAGATTGTCTCGCTCGAGCGGATCGGCTTCGAGATCGAACAGTTGCGGCAGATCGAGTTCGCAGTGGACGAATTTGTATCTGCCGTCGCGGAGCGCCACCAAAGGCGCATTGGACCCTTCGGCCGCATACTCCATCAACACCGGCGCGGTGCGCTCAATGCCCTCGGTGAGCGGCAGCAGCGACTGGCCGTCCGTCCATGGTGCGATCGCAGCGATGTCGATGCCGGCGAGGTCGCAAAGCGTCGGCGCCACGTCGAGATTGGAAACCGGCGCCTCGATCAGCCCGGCTGGCACGCCCTTGCCGGCAATCATCAGCGGCACCCGCGCCGAGCCCTCGAAGAAGCTCATCTTGAACCACAGGCCGCGCTCGCCGAGCATGTCGCCGTGGTCCGAGCAGAACAGGACGATTGTGTCGTCGGCCATGCGGGTGCGCTCGAGAACGTTCAGGATCTCGCCCAGCTTGTCGTCGACATAGGAGATGTTGGCGAAATAGCCCTGCCGCGAACGACGCACCTGTTCCGGCGTGATCTCGAAAGAAGGATAGTCGCTGGCGTGGTATAGCCGCCGGGAGTGCGCATCCTGCTCGTCATGCGCGATGAACCCGGTTTCCGGGTCCAGCGCCTGGCAGTGCTCGTAAAGATCCCAATACTGCTTGCGCGCGACATAGGGATCGTGCGGGTGCGACAGCGATACGGTGAGGCACCAGGGCCGATGGTTCGCATCATCCTGTTCGCGCGAAAGCTGATAGAGCTTCTGTGTGGCCAGGAACACGACCTCGTCGTCATACTCCATCTGGTTGGTGATCTCGGCGACGCCGGCGCCCGTCACCGAGCCCAGATTGTGATACCACCAGTCGATACGCTCGCCGGGCTTGCGGTAGTCCGGCGTCCAGCCGAAATCGGCCGGGTAGATGTCGGTGGTCAGCCGCTCCTCGAAACCGTGCAGCTGATCCGGCCCGACGAAATGCATCTTGCCCGACAGGCAGGTGTAGTAGCCGGCAGAGCGCAGATGATGGGCGAAGGTCGGGATCGATGAGGCGAATTCGGCGGCATTGTCATAGACGCCGGTGCGCGACGGCAATTGCCCGCTCATGAACGAGGCACGGCCCGGCGCGCAGAGCGGCGACGCCGTGTAGTTGTTGGCAAAGCGCGCCGAACGTGCGGCCAACGCCCTCAGGTGCGGTACGTGCAGAAACTCCGCCGGCCCGTCCGGAAACAGGGTTCCGTTGAGCTGATCGGCCATGACGATCAGGAAATTGGATCGCTTAATTGTCACTGTTTGCGCCGCTCGCCAAGTTTGGTTTCGAGATAGTCCTCGACCAGCGCGATCGCGGTCGCGGCATCAGGCACGCCGTCCTTCAGCGCCCGCCTGATGTAGAGCCCGTCGATCATCGCCGCTGTCGCTTCGGCGGCGCGGTCGGCTTCGGCTCTGGGCAAGATGCCGACAAGCCCGCTCATCAGGTTCGAATGCAGTCGCCGCGCATAGACCCTGAGCAGTCGGCGCAACGCCGATGATTTCTGCGCCTCGACATAGAAGGCGAGCCAGGCGGCGATGGTTTCCGGCTGGAACTGGATGTCGGAGAAGTTGACGGCGACCACCGCCGAGACGCGCTCGCGCGCGGTGTTGGCCGAACCAAGGGCGCGCAACGTGTCGGCGGTCAGTTCGGCCAGGATGTGGCGCATCGTTGCCAGCAGCAGCTCGTCCTTGGCGCCGAAATAGTGATGGGCAAGGGCCGACGAAACCCCTGCGCGCCCGGCGATTTCGGACATGGTCACGTCGAGCGAGCCGCGCTCGCCGATCGCCGAGATCGTCGCGTCGATAAGCGCCTTGCGGCGCAGCGGTTCCATTCCGATTTTCGGCATCTTGCAATGATCCCTTTCGAGTAGGATTATTTTTTATTGACGGGTCAATCAACAAAAAAATCAGCACTGGCGTCGCCTGTACCAAGTGATTGTCTGCTCCCAGCCCTTCACGAGGCGAGCAGGATTGTTTATATTTGAACAATAGAGGCGAAATGCGCCGTGGCCCACATGCTAGGCTGGCGCCAAGGATGGAGACCGCCATGACCGCATGCATCGTTGGCTGGGCGCATTCGCGCTTCGGCAAGCTCGAGGGCGAAACGCTCGAGAACCTCATCGTCAAGGTCGCTACGGACGCGCTCGACCATGCCGGCATCGGCCCCGACGAGGTCGACGAGATCGTGCTCGGCCACTTCAATGCCGGCTTTTCGGCACAGGATTTTACCGCCAGCCTGGTGCTGCAGGCCGACGACCGGCTGCGCTTCAAGCCGGCGACGCGCGTCGAGAACGCTTGCGCCACCGGATCGGCGGCGGTCCGCCAGGGCATCCGTGCCATCGACGCCAATGCCGCTCGCATCGTGCTGGTGGTCGGCGCGGAGCAGATGACGACAACGCCGGGGCCGGAGATCGGCAAAAACCTGCTCAAGGCGTCCTATCTGCCCGAGGACGGCGAGACACCGGCGGGTTTCGCCGGCGTCTTCGGCAAGATCGCGCAGGCCTATTTTCAGTGCTATGGCGACCAGTCGGATGCGCTGGCGATGATTGCCGCCAAGAACCACAAGAATGGCGTCGACAATCCCTATGCGCAGATGCGCAAGGATTTCGGCTACGAGTTCTGCCGCCAGGAGAGCGAGAAGAACCCGTTCGTTGCCGGCCCGCTGAAGCGCACCGATTGCTCGCTGGTCTCCGATGGCGCTGCCGCCCTTATCCTCGCCGACACCGCGACGGCACTGAAGATGCGCCGTGCCGTTGCCTTCCGCGCCAACGAGCATGTGCAGGATTTCCTGCCGATGTCGAAGCGCGACATCCTGACCTTCGAAGGCTGCGAACAGGCCTGGACCCGGGCGCTCAAGAACGCCGGCGTGACGCTCGACGATCTCTCCTTCGTCGAAACGCATGACTGCTTCACCATTGCCGAACTGATTGAATATGAGGCGATGGGCCTTGCCAAGCCGGGAGAGGGGGCCAAGCTGGCGCTGGACGGCACAACGGCTAGGGATGGTCGCCTGCCGGTCAATCCATCCGGCGGGCTGAAGGCCAAGGGCCATCCGATCGGCGCCACGGGCGTGTCCATGCATGTCTTGACCGCCATGCAGCTTGTCGGCGAGGCCGGCGGCATCCAGGTGCCGGGCGCAAAACTTGGCGGCATCTTCAACATGGGCGGTGCGGCGGTGGCCAACTACGTTTCCATTCTCGACCGGATCAGATAAACCGCCCGCATTTACGGGAGGGTTCATGACAAATCCGGTTCTGATCGAAGTGTTGCGCGGCGAGATCGTCGAGAGCGCGCATCGCGGCTCAGTCGCGGTCTTCGATGGCGACGGCAAGCCTGTCTGGGAGATCGGCGACACGGCCAAGCCGGTGTTTCCGCGCTCGGCGGTCAAGGCGATCCAGGCATTGCCGCTGGTCGAAAGCGGGGCGGCCGATGCCTATGGTTTCGGCAACCGCGAACTGGCGCTTGCCTGTGCGTCCCATTCGGGCGAGCCGGCCCATGTCGAACTGGCGCGATCCATGCTGGCCAAGGCCGGGCTGGACGGTTCGGCTCTCGAATGCGGCACGCATTGGCCGTCCAATCATGATGCTGAGATTGCACTCGCCCGCGGCGGCGGCTCGCCGAACGCATTGCACAACAATTGTTCCGGCAAGCATTCCGGCTTCCTCTGCACCTGCGTCCACGCCGGCATTGCACATCGCGGCTATGTCAAGCCGGGACACGGCCTGCAGGAGATGGTGCGCGATGCCATGCAGTCGGTCACGGGCGCTGTCCATGGTGAGGACCAGCGAGCCATCGATGGCTGTTCGATCCCAACCTATGCGGTGCCGCTCAGGAGCTTCGCGCTCGGCTTTGCCCGCATGGCCACGACATCAGGTTTTGGCCCAGAGCGAGCCAAGGCTGCAAAGCGGCTGCTTTCCGCCTGCATGGCCGAGCCCTTCTTGGTTGCCGGCAGCGGCCGCGAAGACGTCGCGCTGATGCAGGCCGCACCAGGGCGGATTTTCACCAAAGGCGGCGCCGAGGGCGTCCATTGTGCCGCAATTCCGGAGCTCGGTCTCGGCATCGCGCTCAAATGCGACGATGGCGCCGGCCGCGCCGGTGAAGCCATGGCTGCCGCCGTCCTTGCCAAACTGTTGCGCGCCGACGAGGCCTTGGCGTTCAAGCTGAGCGAATTGGCAAACACGCCCATCGAAAACCGCAACGGTGCCAAGGTCGGGGCGCTGAGGCCGACAGCAGCCCTCAACTGACGTGATTGCGCTCGACGGTCAGATGCGCATAGCCGGTATTGTCCGATGACGTGAGATCGCCAGTCGCCGGTTCGGCCCAGCGCTGGCCGACAATGGCGCCGTTCAGCGCACCGTCGATGACATTGTCTGAAATGATGGCCGTACCGGCGCCCTCGACCACGGATACGACGATCCCGGTTCCGGCCTTGCGAATGATGTTGCCGGTGGCGACGACATTGCGCAGGTACGGGCCCCAGCCGATCTGCATGCCATAGAGCGGCGTGTTCTCGATGACGTTGTTGGAAACGGTTGTGTCGGCTTCGACGCCGATGCCAACGCCAAACCCTGGCGAGTCGGCGGGGTAGGGGCCGCTGGTCGACAGATTGCGCACAATGTTGCCCGAGCAGACGCCCATGCGGCCGCCTTCGTTGAAATTGACGATCGAGATGCCGTTGGCGGCACCGTCGACGATGTTGTTGCTGATGATGGCGCCTTCGAACGAGAATTCGGAATAGACCGCCGTTTCGCCCGAGCGCGAGCAGGTGTTGCCCGATATCTGCAGGTTGCTGGCGCTGTTGGCCCGGATCGCCGAGAAGGCGCAGTCCGAGACGATGTTGCCCGAGATGACGACATTGCCGGCGCGAAAGGCATTGATGCCGTTGCCGTTCTGCCCGGTTCCGCCGCCGCGTGCCTGGATCCGTTGGACGCGGTTGCCGGTGACCATGGTGCCGTCTTCCGCCGCCTGCCAGCGGTGCACGAGGATGCCGCCATTGGCGCAATCGGAGACGGTGTTGCCCGTGATAGACAGCCCGCCAGCCTCGACCGAGTAAATGCCGGCATCGGCGGCACCCGATATCTCGCTGCGCTCGACCCCGCCCGCCGCATGTTCCAGCGCCAGTCCGTTCTTGCCGCTGCCGGTGATCTGGCAATTGTCGATGGCGAGGTGCGCGATACGGCGCAGATCGAGCAGCCCTTGCGTGTAATCGCCCATCGTGCGGTTCGAACCATCGAAGACCAGACCGCTAAGTTCGATATGGTCGGCCTGTTCGGCCATGAACAGGTGGCCGTCACCGCCGTAAACGATGCGCGTCGCGCCCGGCACGCCGGAAAGACGCACGCGGCCGGGCAGCGAAAGATTGGAGACGACATAGGTGCCGGGCGGCAGGAATATCGGCATGTCGCGGCTGTTTGCGTCACGCAGGAGTTTGGCGAAGGCCTTGCTCTGATCGTCTGATGTGCCGGGCTGCACGCCGAGGTCGGTGGCATTGATCGAGCCGCGGATCGAGGCTTTCTCGATGCCAGTCAGGTTTGCGGCCACCGCCTTGCCAAGCGCAAGCCCCATGACGGCAAAGCCGGCGGTCCCGGTCAGCAGCGTTCGTCTGTTCAACATCGGCACAGAATCCCAGCGTTCAAGCCTGCTTATCGCAGGAATCGTGCCAGCCGTTCTGTCTCTCCTGCCGAGCGCGCGACAATGGCTTGTCGAGCAGCTTCTGCGGGCCTAAGTTCAGGAAATGAGCAGAGCTTTCACGCGCGAGGAAGACAGCGAAAATGCCATCGCCGGCGTCGGTGAACGGCCAGTCAGCCACCATCGCAATCTGGTGACAGAACGCGGCCTGACGCAGATTGAGGACAATCTCGCCGATCTGCGCGATATCTTGGCGAAGGCCGAACGCAAAGCCGACCGCGAGCGCATCGCGGTCGTGTCGCGCGACCTGCGCTATTGGACCGCCCGGCGTGAAAGCGCCGAACTCTCCGTACCGGAGCCGGGCAGTAACCTTGTGCGCTTCGGCATGGGCGTCACGATCGAGAGCAATGACGGCAGGAAGGTGCACTGGAAGATCGTCGGCGAGGACGAGGCCGATCCGGCCAAGGGCACGATTTCCCATGTGTCACCGATGGCTGTCGCCCTGTTCGGCAAGAAGGTCGGCGACTTGGCCAGCGTCAACGGCAAGGAATGGGAAATCGTCAAGCTTTCCGATGGCTAGTCTTCAAGCTTGACGACATGGTCGCGGAAGAAAGCGGCTGCACCGGCTTCATCGATCTCGCTGGCGGCAACCATCATAACCAACTGGATGATATCCGCAGGATCGGCTTCAATGCTCAACCCGTTGAAGTAGAGAAACAAGTCTGCTGCGGCAAAAGCAGTGCGTTTGTTGCCGTCAACGAAGGGATGGTTCTTGGCGATACCGAAGAGATACGCCGATGCTAATTCGCAGAGATCGGGCTCTCCATAGCTCTCTCTCTGTTGCGGCCGGTGGAGCGCCGATTCCAGCATACCCTCATCGCGGATGCCCGGCGCGCCACCGTGAAGGCGCAATTGCTCAGTGTGAAGCGCCTCGACAAATTCTCGCGAATGATGCTGACTCACTTCGCTAGTGCGCGATAAGCAACTTCATATTTTTTCATCCGTTCGCGAGCTACCTTCATTTTGTTCTCAAATTCTTCAGGATCGCTCGCAAGCCGACGAAGCCGAAGCTCGCCTGCGTTCTCGGCGGCAACAAGCGTATCCCCTGCTCGAACATTTAGCCGGTCAAGCATTTCCCGGGGCAAAATCACGCCTTCGGAATTGCCGATTTTGCGTACGGTAATGTTCATTTGTGACCTCCTTCAGTCTCCTCCTGCACGGCTAGTGGACTTGAGTTAACGCTCAAGTCCACTAGCCGTGCAGGAGGAGACACTCTATATGCTGTTGCAACAGTGATTATAACGACAAGCGTTGAATGTCAAGCCAGCAGCCGGTCCAACAAACGATCCGCTGCTTTCGGTATGACCGTGCCCGGCGGGAAGATCTCGGCAGCTCCCGCCTGCCGCACCGCGTCATAGTCTTGCGGCGGGATGACGCCGCCGGCGACGATCAGCATGTCGCCGCGGCCGAGCTTTTTCAGCGCGTCACGTAGTTCGGGGATCAGCGTCAGATGTCCCGCCGCCAGCGACGAGGCGCCGACGATGTGGACGTCCTGTGCGACCGCCAGCCTGGCGATCTCATCCGGTGTCTGGAACATCGCGCCGACGGTGACGTCGAAGCCGAGATCGGCGAAGGCCGTGGCGATGACCTTCTGGCCACGGTCGTGGCCGTCCTGACCCATCTTGGCGACCAGGATGCGCGGCTTGCCGCCGGTCTTCTTCTCGAAGGCGTCAAGCTTGTCCTGCAGACCCTCGACCACGGGATGATCGCCAAGCGCCTTGCGATAGACCCCGGAAATGGTCTGCACCGTGGCGACGTGGCGCCCAAACGCCCTTTCCAACGCGAATGAAATCTCGCCGACCGTGGCATTGGCGCGCGCGGCTCGGATGGCGAATTCCAGCAGGTTTTCATTGCCTTGCGCGGCACGGGTCAGCGCATCGAGCGCGCTTTCGACGGCGGCGACGTCGCGCGTGCCCTTCAGCCGTTGCAGCTTCGACAATTGCCGCGCCCTGACTTCGGCATTGTCGATCTTCAGCACGTCGACCTCGATGTCGGACTCGGGCCGATGGGCATTGACGCCGACCAGCATCTGCTCACCGGAATCGATGCGCGCCTGCGTGCGTGCGGCGGCTTCCTCGATGCGCAGCTTGGGTATGCCCTGTTCGGTCGCAGCGGCCATGCCGCCGAGCGCCTCGACCTCCTCGATATGGGCAAGGGCGCGCGCCGCCAGATCATGCGTCAGCCGTTCGAGATAGGCCGAACCGCCCCACGGGTCGATGATGCGCGTGGTGCCGGATTCCTTTTGCAGGATGAGCTGCGTGTTGCGGGCGATCCGCGCCGAATGGTCGGTCGGCAGCGCCATCGCCTCGTCGAAGGAATTGGTGTGCAGCGACTGGGTATGGCCCTGCGTTGCAGCCATCGCCTCGATCATGGTGCGGATGATGTTGTTGTAGGGATCCTGCGCCGTCAGCGACCAGCCAGAAGTCTGGCAATGGGTGCGCAGCGACAGCGAGCGCTCGTCCCTGGGCGAAAAATTCTTCTGCATCAGGGTCGCCCACAACAGGCGCGCAGCCCGCAGCTTGGCGACTTCCATGAAGAAATTCATGCCGATGGCCCAGAAGAAGGACAGGCGAGGCGCAAAGCGGTCGATGTCGAGGCCCGCCGCGACGCCGGCGCGGGCATACTCGATGCCATCGGCGATCGTGTAGGCGAGCTCAAGGTCGGCCGTCGCGCCGGCCTCCTGCATGTGATAGCCGGAGATCGATATCGAATTGAACTTCGGCATGTTCTTCGATGTGTATGAGAAGATGTCCGACACGATCCGCATCGAAGGTTTCGGCGGATAGATGTAGGTGTTGCGGACCATGAATTCCTTCAAAATGTCGTTCTGAATGGTCCCGGCGAGATCCTTCTGCGCAACGCCTTGTTCTTCCGCAGCGACGATGTAAAGCGCCATGATCGGCAGCACCGCGCCGTTCATCGTCATCGATACCGTCATCTCGTCGAGCGGAATGCCGTCGAAGAGCTGCCGCATGTCGAGGATGGAATCGATGGCGACGCCCGCCATGCCGACATCGCCGGCAACGCGCGGATGATCGCTGTCATAGCCGCGATGCGTGGCGAGATCGAAGGCGACCGACAACCCTTTCTGGCCGGCGGCAAGGTTGCGTCGGTAAAAAGCGTTGGAATCTTCGGCCGTCGAGAAACCGGCATATTGCCGGATCGTCCAGGGCTGCTGGACATACATGGTCGGGTAGGGGCCGCGCACGAAGGGCGGCAGGCCGGGATAGGTGTCGAGATGCGGCAGCCCCTTGAGATCGCTTTGATTGTACAGATGCTTGGCAATGAGCCCTTCCGGCGTGGTCCGCTGGCCTTTGACCTCGACAGGCGTGCGGCGTGGCGGGATCCAGCCGATCTGGCCGAAGTCCGGGATCAAGAGCCGGCTCCGATCGATTGGTCGATGCGGACTGGAAACAGCGGCTCGCAGACGGCAACGCCTTCGGTGAAGGCCGGTCGCCGTTCCGCCGCCAGCGTCTCGACCGGGCGTTCGTCTTTTGATGGATAGAGCGTGGTGCCGATGATGGCCCGTTCACCTGTGCGGTAGGCTGCATTGCGCTGCTCCGCCGCTGCGTGGACGCGCTTCTGGATGTGTCCGTCCTGAAGGCTGGACAGGACACCGCCCTCGGCTTCGATCGTCTGCAATTCCGCCCAGGCCAGCTCGCACAATTCCATGGTCAGCGCCTCGACAGCGCCGGAACCATAGGCGGGATCGGCGACATGATCGATATGGCTTTCATTGGCCATGATCAGCTGCGTGTTGCGGGCAACACGACGTGCAAAACCCGCCGGCAGACCATGCGCGATCGTGTGCGGCAGGATGGAGATCGAATCGGCGCCGCCGCACGCCGCAGCAAAGCATGCAATGGTGGTGCGCAGGATGTTGGTCTCCGGGTCCATCGCCGTCATCATGCGAAACGACGTCTCGGCATGGATACTGGCCGTGGATGTCGGGATCGAACAAGCCTCCTGCACCCGCGCCCAGAGCCTGCGCAGCGCCCGCATCTTGGCTATCGACAGCAACTGGTCCTGGTCGACGCTGAGTGCAAAACCGATATGAGGTGCGGCATAGACAAGCGGCTGCCGCGCCGTCTCGAACATTCTGAGGTAGGAGACAGCCGAAGCCAGCATGATGCCAAGCTCCTGCGCTTCCGTGGCGCCGGCATTGTGGAACACGCGCCCGTCAGCTTCCAGCAGCACGCCCGGAACGCCCATCGCGAAGAAATGCGCCAGCGACTGCGGCATGGAGGCCTGCAGCGCCTCGATCGACATGCGCAGCCGACCGGTTCCCGCGAAGATCGCCGCTGGATCGATGCCGAAGGAGAGGTTGAGCTTTGCCGGGTCCGACCGCCGCTTGCTCAGGAAAGCGACCAGCCAGTCGGCCACGGCGCGGCTCCAGGGATGGGCGTCGATGCGAACCTGGATGCGGTTGAGCGGTATGCCGTCCAGCACCGCCTCCAACGCCTCCGCCGTTCTCGGCAAGCCGTATCCGAACGCGTTCGGCGCCCCCTCGAAGACCAGCGACAATCCCGTGGCACCCTGTGCCACATCCTCCAGCGCTTGGCTTCTGGCGCGGTTGGTGTCGGGATCGTCGATTCGCTGGCTGACGATCCATGGCGATTTCGGGTTTGCGCACACGATCGGTTCCGCCGCGGTGCTGCGGTCGTAGAGCGGTTCGATACGGATGTTGTCGTCGCTGTGCGAGACCAGCCTTTCCTCGAAGGAAGCGCCTGCCAAAGCCTTTTCCGCCAAGGCGAGCCATCGCTGGCGCTCGATGTTTTCGGGTTCCACGTCCTGGATCAAGGCTCCGGCGCCCATCCGTCCTCCTCGTTTCATGCGGCCGCACCGGCCGGGAGTGGTTCAGTCTACGGTCCCCGGTCCGATATCGCAATGCAATGCGCTTTCAGAGACCGGATTCGATCCATCAGATATAGGTCAGTCCGCGAGGACGACGATTGCCAAACAGCGGCAAAATCCGCAAGCTCCAAAAACCCGACTTGAAAGAATGGGGTGATTTGGACGAATGGCCCGGATTTGGACGAATGGCCCCGATTTGGACGAATGGCATTGTCGCTGTCCAATGGCCTCACTATACCTGCGGCAAGGCCCCTGGCTTTAGACACATCAGTTTGCGGAGACCGTGCATATGGCTGACGACAGCAGTATTTTCATCGGCGCCAGCCGCAAGCCCGACGACAGCTATCAGCGTGCCGAGCAGCTGTTGCTGCAATATGGGAATCGTCATGGCCTGGTGACGGGCGCCACCGGTACCGGCAAGACAGTCACCTTGCAGATCCTGGCCGAAGGATTTTCCAACGCCGGCGTGCCTGTGTTCTGCGCCGACATCAAGGGGGATCTGTCGGGCATCGCGATGATGGGCACGGCACAGGATTTCCTCGTCAAGCGGGCCGAACAGGTCAAGCTCGATCCTTATGACTTCCAGGAATTCCCCGTCATCTTCTGGGACTTGTTCGGCGAACAGGGTCATCCGATCCGCGCCACGGTCTCGGAAATGGGGCCGTTGTTGCTATCGCGCCTGATGAACCTGACCGAGGCGCAGGAAGGCATCATGAACATCGCCTTCCGCCTGGCTGACGAGGAAGGCCTGCTGCTGCTCGACATGAAGGATCTGCAGGCGCTCTTGGCCAACATCGCCGAGCGCGCCGACGAGATCGGCTCACGCTACGGCAATGTGACGAAGCCATCGGTCGGGGCTATCCAGCGCACGCTGCTGGTCCTGGAGCAGCAGGGCGCGGCGAACTTCTTCGGCGAACCGGCACTGCGTATCGCCGATTTCATGCGCACCACCCGCGACGGACGCGGGGCCATCAGCGTGCTTGCCGCCGACAAGCTGATGATGAATCCGCGGCTCTACGCGACCTTCCTGCTATGGCTGATGTCGGAACTGTTCGAGGTGCTGCCGGAAGTCGGCGACCCCGACAAGCCGAAGCTGGTGTTCTTTTTCGACGAGGCGCATCTTCTGTTCGACGAAGCACCCAAGGTGCTGATCGATCGCGTCGAACAAGTGGTCCGACTGATCCGCTCGAAAGGCGTCGGCGTCTATTTCGTCACGCAGAACCCTTTGGATATCCCTGAAAAAGTCCTGGCCCAGCTCGGCAATCGCGTCCAGCACGCGCTGCGCGCCTATACGCCGCGTGAGCAGCAGGCAGTCCGGACGGCAGCCGAGACGTTTCGGCCAAATCCCGATTTTGACTGCATGACCGCCATTACCCAGCTTGCCACAGGCGAAGCGCTGGTCTCGACGCTGGAGGCCAAGGGTGTTCCGTCCATGGTGCAGCGGACGCTTATCCGCCCGCCATCCTCGCGGCTTGGACCCATAACTGCCGCTGAGCGGCAAAAGCTGATCCAGGAAAGCCCGGTCGCCGGCCAGTACGATCAGGCCGTCGACCGCGAATCGGCTTTCGAAATGCTGCAAAAAAAGGCCAAGGACGCGCAGGATGCCGAAGAGCAGGCCCAGCAGGCCGGCAGCGGCGGCTCGCGCTGGACCATTCCGGGCTTCGGCAATGACGATCCCGCGCCGCAATCGGGTGGCAGGCGCACATCTGCACCGCGCCCGTCCAACCGCCAGACGGTGGCCGAGGCGGCGATCAAGTCGGTGGTGCGCTCGGTCGGCTCGTCGGTCGGAAGGGCAATCGTGCGCGGGATATTGGGCAGTCTTTCCAGGGGGCGGTGAGCTTCGGATCTGAGGCAGAGGCATCCGCTTTGGCGAAATGCCCGTGGCTTGAAGCCGCATCGGATAGGCGGCATTGAGCCGGTTTTGGCGGACAGACGTTGGTTGGCCGGTTCGAGGAGGGCCCGAACCGACCTTTTCTGCGTCAGGTCGCTTCGAGCACCATGTTGAGTGGGGTCTGGGCAGCCCGCCGGACACGAGAGAACCCACCCGACCGGATCACTTCCGTCAGCCGGTTCTCTCCTGCTTGAGCTCCGAGCGCGAGGCCCGTCTCCTGTGCCAGTGATGTGGGAACGCAGATCATCGTCGAGGCCGAGTAGTACAGCCGTCCGACCGGATTGATATTTTCCTCCAGAGTATCTCCCGCCATGGGTTCGACGATCATCCAGGTGCCGCCCTCTTTTAGCGATTTGCGAATATGCACCGCCGCGGCCTTTGGGTCGCCCATATCGTGCAGGCAGTCGAAGCAGGTGATCAGATCGAAGCCACGCCCGCCAAAATCTTGCGCCCGGCCGACCTCGAAATTCAGGTTCGTCAGTCCGTACGACCGGGCATGCGCGGTCGCGGCGGCAATCGAGGCCGGATGGAAGTCGTAACCTATGAAGCGGGAGGCGGGGAAGGCCTGCGCCATTAGGATCGTCGACAGACCGTGCCCACACCCAACGTCGGCCACCGATGCCCCTGCCTTCAACGTGGCGACGACACCGTCAAGCGCCGGCAGCCAGTCCTTCACCAGGGCATTGACATAACCCGGCCGAAACAGACGTGACACGGCGCAAAACAGACACCCTGCCTGATCGCCCCAGGCAACGCCTCGCCCGGTCCTGAAAGCCGATTCCACTTTTGGCTGGTTCTCGACCATAGCAGCCGCGGTGTCGAAACCGCCAATCAGATGGACCGGGCTGTCGGGTTCGGCAAATACGAATGACTGCTCGGGCGTCAGCGAAAACCGTCCATGTTCATAGTGCACGTAGCCGGACGCCGCCTGCGCCGACAGCCATTCGCGAACGTAGCGACGCGCGCATCCTGCAGCATCGGCAAGTTCGTTGGCCTTCGCAGGGCCGATTTCCTTGAGCGTTTTGTAGAGACCCAGCGCATCTCCGATCCGAACCAACGGCACGCTGACCGCACCACCAAGGTCGCCCAGAACGCGGCCTACCAATTCATTGAGCCTGGTTTCATTGAGTTGCGTCATGTCGGGTTCCTCCTGATCTTCGGACGACGGCTTGTCGCTCCGCCGATTCCGAGGATGAGACCCCCTCTGATGATGGGCATGATGCAGCAGTCCCGTGGGGGAAGTGAAAGCGAATGCAAATAGGGACAGAAGTCCCTTATTTGTGGTCTGCGAGGAACTCAATCGGGCTGGGGCGCTCGCTCTCTGTCGGACAGCGTCATCACGATTGCCTGCGATCGGCTGTGGACGCCGAGCTTGCTGAAAATCATCGACAGTTGATTGCGCACGGTCTTCACGCTCTTGCTCAAGCGCTGCGCGATCGCGCGGTTGTCCAGCCCCTGTTTGACCAGATCCAGAAGCGCCGCCTCGGCAGGTGTCAGGCCGGCCTCTCGGATTGCGCGCGGCTGCCTGGGCCGCTCATGTCCGAGGAAGGCATCGAGTTCATCCTGGAACACCTTCCAGGCTGGCTCGGTCGGCAGGAGAACATGATTCTTGCTTTCAAGCGGCAGGAAGCGCGCTCCAGGGATCGCTGCGGCAAGCTTGCAGCCTTCATCGAACGGCACGCGCATGTCCCCGCGGCTGTGCGCGATCAACGTCGGGACGCGGAGTTTCACCGCGAGGTCGAGGACGTCGATCCCCTGCATCTGCCAGAGCAGGCGGGCGGCTACGTCGGCGCTTGCCGTCACGCGCTCAAGATCGCCCCACCAGCGGTGCTGTTCTTGTGTCCCGTTGGGAATGAAAAGATTGGTGAAGAACTGGCAGAACGCAGGATTTTCGCGTCCCCAGCCAATGCGCACGAAATTGACGAGTGTTTCGGCTTCCAAACGCTCGGCCTCGGTCTGCGCTCGAACTCTCGCACCCTGGCCGTAGGCATTCAGCAGCACCAGATGCGACACCCGCTCAGGATGCCGCAGCGCATAGGCGATGCTGAGAGCGCCGCCTTGCGAAAGACCGAGCAGAACGAAACTTGGCTGCTCGATGGTCGCCGTCACGGCGTCCAGGTCTGCGTGCCACGCTTCGATCGAGAGGTCGGCGACATGGCGATCCGACAGACCGCAACCGCGTGGATCGTAGCGCACAAACTGGTTGTGGGCCGAAAGGGCCTGGAGCCATGGCCGCCAAACCGGGCTTTCGAGATCATAATCGACATGGCTCAGCCAGTGCGCCGCCCGAACGATCACCTTGCCTTCCCCGCATGATGCGACAGCGATGCGGGTACCGTCCTCGGACGTGCAGAACCGTATGCTCTGGCTGAGTTTCATCACCACAGAATATCGCAGTGGGCCGCCACGCGACAGACCGGTCTCCGCCGATGCAGAATCGGTTCCGTTTCAGAGAGACAATCCGGTGAAGGAGCGTCGTAACCGCCGCCCCTTCGCCTGCTCAGAAGATCGAATTGGTAATCGCCTTGACCGGTCCAAGTAGCACCGAACCGTCCGGCACGCCGGCGTCGATCGGGATCGCCTGTCGGTTGGCCGTCGCCACCATGGGTTGGCTGGCGTCGCTGGTCACGACGACCGGCGTCTTCGAGGGCACGCGATCATAGAGGTCGATAATGTCCTGGTTCATCAGACGCACGCAGCCTGACGATACCGACTTGCCGATCGACCGCCATTCAGGCGAGCCGTGCAGACGATAGAGCGTGTCGACATTGCCCTGGAACAGATAGAGCGCGCGTGCGCCGAGCGGGTTCTTCAGGCCGCCGGGCATGCCGCCATTGTCGGCGCTGTAGGGCTTCAATTCCGGCTGGCGGGCTATCATTTCGTCCGGCGGCGTCCACTTTGGCCATTTCTGCTTCCACTGAACGACGGCGTCGCCGGACCATTCGAAACCGGCGCGGCCAAGGCCGACGCCGTAGCGTATCGCCTGACCGCCTGGACGAACCAGATAAAGGAAGTGGCCGGTGGTATCGACGACTATGGTTCCCGGCTTCTGTCCCGTCGGGTCGGGAACGATCTGACGCAGGAACTGCG
Organism: Mesorhizobium sp. M0518; assembly: GCF_040321125.1. Classification (NCBI taxonomy): domain Bacteria; kingdom Pseudomonadati; phylum Pseudomonadota; class Alphaproteobacteria; order Hyphomicrobiales; family Phyllobacteriaceae; genus Mesorhizobium; species Mesorhizobium sp. M0518. The sequence continues at coordinate 122,222 of NZ_JAMYQY010000012.1, read as the reverse complement.
GATCGATCTTGTCGACGGGGATGGCCGGCAAATCGAAGCCGCCGTCGCTGACTGCCGCGTACATCGTCACATAATCGGTCAGGGGCGGTTCGACATAGGCTGGCGGCGGCGGCTCGACCGGGCCCGGCCCGGTAGTGGCGCATGCGGAAACCGCGATCGAAGCGGCGCCCAGGGCTGCGGCGTTGAGAAAGCCGCGACGGCTCAGGCGAAAAGATTCGATTTCGGTTATGGACATGGTTGCCTTCTTTAAGTCTCAAATCGCAACAAAGCGTGAATTCGCCGACAGTTCCGCGGGGTGCCTGACAACACCTGGGCCGATAGGCGGTTCCGATTCTGGCCCGAACGTGGGCAAACAAAGGCGAAGCTGTGACCGAGCCGCTACTGTGGCGCCAGAGACACAGGTCTCCTAGCTGCCGGGCACAAGGGCTTCGAGCGACGGCAGGATAAGGGCCGGTGGGAAATCCTGGTATTCTTCGGGCTGGTTGGAACGGTTGATCCACACCGTGCGAAAGCCGAATTTGGTGGCGCCTGCAATATCCCAGCGGTTGGAGGACTGGAAGGAAACCGCGCCGGGGTAGAGGCGCCAGCCGGTGGCGACCATATCGTAGACAGCCGGATCGGTCTTGAAGCGCCGCACCCTGTCGACGGAATAGATGTCATCCAGAACCTGGTCGAGCGCGGCGGATTTGACCGCTGCCTGCAGCATTTCGGGCGAACCGTTTGACAGAATCGCCAGCCTCGCTCCCGAAGCCTTGAGCGCCTTGAGCACGGCCGGCACTTCCGGATAGCAATCCAGCCGCCAGTAGGCATCCAGCAATATCGCCTTGAGACCGGGGTCGGCCGAGGGAACCTTGCGCAAGGCGAAATCGAGCGCCTGTTCGGTCAGTTGCCAGAAATCGGCATAGGCGCCCATCAGCGTGCGCACCCAGGAATATTCGAGCTGCTTGGCGCGCCAGATCTCGGACAACAATTGGCCGTCCGGCCCGATCCGGTCTGCATGACGGCGCACGGCGGCATGCACGTCGAACAGCGTGCCATAGGCGTCGAAGACATAGGCGGCGTATTGCATGACAACAGTTTTGAGGGCAGGTGCGACAAGGTGCAAGCTTTGATTGCATTGCGCCCCGGCACTGGCCTCAACAAAACTCCATGATGCCGGTTGACGGCGCCCGCCAAAGCATCTTCCAATGGCCGTCACACGAGACCGATTGAGGCGGGACGACACGATGACACTGGCGGCTGCGGCGCAATCCGCGACATGGACTTTCGTCGATGGTGATTGGCACGAGGGCAACGTCGCCATTCTGGGGCCGCGCAGCCACGCCATGTGGCTCGGCACTAGCGTGTTCGACGGTGGCCGCTGGTTCGAAGGCGTGGCGCCGGATCTCGACCTCCATGCCGCCAGGGTGAATTCCTCGGCGATCGCGCTCGGCCTGAAGCCGAACATGAGCGCCGACAAGATCGTCGGGCTGACATGGGATGGGTTGAAGAAGTTCGACGGCAAGACGGCGGTCTATATCAGGCCGATGTACTGGGCCGAGCATGGCGGCTATATGGGCGTGCCGGCCGATCCCGCCTCGACCCGCTTCTGCCTTTGCCTCTATGAATCACCGATGATTCCGGCGACTGGCTTTTCGGTGACCGTGTCGCCGTTCCGGCGTCCGACCATCGAAACCATGCCGACCAACGCCAAGGCCGGCTGCCTTTACCCCAACAACGGTCGGGCCATTCTCGAAGCCAAGATGCGCGGCTTCGACAACGCAATGGTGCTCGACATGCTGGGCAACGTCGCCGAGACCGGAACCTCGAACATCTTCCTGGTCAAGGACGGTCACGTCTTTACGCCTGCGCCGAACGGCACCTTCCTGTCCGGCATCACCCGCTCGCGCACGATAACGCTGCTCGGCGAATATGGCTTCAGGACCACGGAAAAGACGCTGTCGGTGCGAGATTTCCTCGAAGCGGACGAAATTTTTTCGACCGGGAACCATTCCAAGGTGGTGCCGGTCACGCGTATCGAGGATCGCAATCTGCAACCCGGGCCGGTGGCCAAAAAGGCGCGCGAACTCTATTGGGCTTGGGCGCATTCGACTTCCCCTGCTTGAGCGGATAAAAAGGCGACCGACGCTTCATCCGGAGTTGTCCCAATCCATTCCAGACCTATCTTACTCCGGTATCGACACCGGATTTTTCCACGAGGGAGTACTATCCATGGCCTTTGAATTGCCCGCTCTGCCTTACGACTATGAGGCCTTGCAGCCTTACATGTCGAAAGAGACGCTGGAATATCACCACGACAAGCACCACAAGGCGTATGTCGATAACGGAAACAAGCTCGCCGCCGAGGCCGGCTTGGGTGATCTGTCGGTCGAAGAGGTGGTCAAGCAGTCGTTCGGCAAGAATGCCGGCCTCTTCAACAATGCTGCCCAGCACTACAACCATATCCATTTCTGGAAGTGGATGAAGAAAGGCGGCGGCGGCAACAAGCTGCCGGGCGCCTTGCAGAAGGCAGTCGATAGCGATCTTGGTGGCTATGACAAGTTCAAGGCCGACTTCATTGCCGCCGGCACGACTCAGTTCGGTTCCGGCTGGGCCTGGGTCTCGGTCAAGGATGGCAAGCTGGCGATCTCGAAGACGCCGAACGGCGAGAACCCGCTCGTTCATGGCGCGTCGCCGATCCTTGGCGTCGATGTCTGGGAGCACTCCTATTACATCGACTATCGCAACGCCCGGCCGAAATATCTCGAGGCGTTCGTCGATAGCCTGATCAACTGGGACCATGTCCTCGAATTGTACGAAAAGGCCTGATGCATGTTGCCCAAAAGTGCGCAGCGGTTTTGGGATAACGACATGCACGAAAACAAAGACTCAAACCGCGTCGTTCGAGTCCGCTTGAACACAGCGCGTTTGATGTCCTGATCGATCGTAGAGAAGCCCCGCGCGATGAACTGCTCCCCCGAAGGTTGATGCCCAACTTTCGGGGGGCAGTTCATCGAGCGGGGCTTTTCTTTTTCTGCGTCGAGATTCCCGTAACAACAAAGGTCTGGCAAAAATCATCAGGGGGAAGGGAATTTTCCCCCTGATGCATCCGTTAACGTCCTGTCCCGAAATGCCTTCATCATGGAGCCAATTGAATGAGAAAGCTTGTTATCGCCATCTCTATGCTCGCACTCGCGGCCTCGGCGGCTTTTGCCGACCCGATCCTCGATCGGCAGGCACTGATGAAGGAACGCGGAAAGATCGTCGGCGGCCTGTCGAAAGTGGTCAAGGGCGAGGAACCCTTTGATGCGGCGGCTGTGTTGACGCAACTTCAGGCGCTGCAGGCGAATGCCGACAAATTCGATGCCGATGCGCTGTTCCCGGCCGGCAGCGACACCGGCGACACCACGGCCTCGCCGAAGATCTGGGAAGACATGGCTGGCTTCAAGGCAGCGGAGGACAAATATCTCGCCGACGTCAAGGCTGCGGTCGCTGCGGCTCCCGCCGATGCCGACGCGCTGAAGGCGCAAGTCGGCGCTATCGGCTCCGATTGCGGCACCTGCCATCAAGGCTACAGAATCAAGAAGGGCTGATCACCAGCCATGGCGTGGCTGAAAAAACTTGTCGGCGCCGTCGTCATTCTGGGCGGCGTCGGCGCGGTTGCCGGGTGGGTCCTGTCGGCGCCGGTGAGGCTCGACAGGGAAACTCTGGCCAAGCTCGGTCCTGGCGACGCTGCCAAGGGCAAGCGCATCTTTTATGCCGGCGGTTGCACATCCTGCCATGCAAAGCCGGGCTCACAGGGCGACACGCGGCTTCAGCTCGTTGGGGGCCTCGAACTCAAGACGCCCTTCGGAACCTTCGTGCCGCCCAACATTTCGCAAGATCCCAAGGACGGTATCGGCGCATGGTCTGTCGAGGACCTCGCCAATGCCATGCTGAAGGGCGTGTCGCCTTCTGGTGAGCATTTTTATCCGGCGTTTCCCTATGCATCCTACGCGCGCATGAATCCGGCCGACATTGGCGATCTCTATGCCTTCTTGAAGACGTTGCCGGCCGTCGCCGGCAAGGCGCCGGGCAATTCGCTCGATTTCCCCTTCGATATCCGCCGCGGCATCGGCCTGTGGAAATTGCTCTACCTCAGCGACCAGCCGGTTGTTGCCTTCCCCGAAGGCACGCCTGATCCGGTGATATCAGGCCGCTACCTGGTCGAAGGGCCAGGCCATTGCGGCGAATGCCACACGCCGCGCGATCTTGCGGGCGGCACGAAGAAGAACGAATGGCTGGCGGGCGCCGTGGCCGCGGAAGGCAGTGGCGTCGTGCCGAACATCACATCAGGCGAGGGCGGTCTCGCCGAATGGTCGGAGGCAGATATCGCCAACTATCTCGAAACCGGCTTCACGCCCGATTTCGATTCGGTCGGCGGCGCCATGGTCGACGTCCAGCGGAACATGGCCGAACTGACGCCGCAGGACCGTGCGGCCATCGCCGCCTATCTGAAGGCGATCCCGGCGCATCCAAACGGCTATCCGGCCCGCAAGAAGACGGCGAACTAGACCGGGTCTGCGGATAACAGGTGGCGGTCGCCGAGAAAATCGAAGCCCGTTTCGAAGAAATGGTTGTAGTTGCAGGTCAGCTCTTCGCCAGGCGCGATGTCGCGCAGCGCAAAGCTCTCCTCGGGTGAGGAGACGTCGCAGTTCGGCTCGTCGGCATGGTTCATATAGCGCGCGTCGTCGGCTTCGAAGACGATGTAGTTCGGATCGCGGCGGTCGGGATAGGAGTAGCGATCGAGATAGCTCTTCACCGGGCCGGCCACGCGCTCATAAGTCTCGACCTCGATGAGCCGATCGAACCTTGGGTCCAGCTTCCAGATCAGAGTGCCGCGAGGAATGTGGTTCTTGGCAAAGACGCCGATTCCCTGGATAGGCGATTTGTCGAGATAGACGTCGACGAGCAGCATAATGGACCTTTACGCGATTGGAGGCTGTCAGGCCGGGAAAAGCCGCGCACTGGGTAGCGCGCGGTCACCGCAATTGCGAGTGAAAATGAGCAACGGGAACTTCAAAAAGTCCTGATCACCCAGCCCTCCGGAAAGGGCGCGTCGATCATCGTCTGGAGTCAGCGTTGCTGCAGCGCCAGACGGACGCCCAAAGCGCAGTAGATGCCGCCGACAACTTTGCCCTGCCATCGTAACACTGACGGATTTCGGCGCAGGAGCGTGCCGAGCCGGCCAGCGCTCACGGCAAAGACGACCGTGCTGAAAAGGCCCAGTACGACGAAGATGACCCCCAACGCGGCCATCTGAAGCATCACCGTTCCGTTTTCAGGCCGCACGAACTGAGGCAGGAAGGCGAGGAAGAACAGAGCGGTTTTGGGGTTGAGCACTTCGGTCAGGACAGCCTGTCGAAACGCCTTGCCGGCAGAGATCGCAAGCGCGCCGGCAGCCGGATTGGCCGGTGTTTTCTCCATGATCGCGCGAATGCCGAGATAGATCAGGTAGGCCGCGCCGATGTACTTTATGACGATGAACAGCGTCGCCGACGCGGCGATGACCGCCGATATGCCGATCATCGCCATGACGGTGTGAAAGACATCGCCGGCAGCGATCCCGGCGCCCGTCGCGATGCCGACCTTGGTTCCGGAACTCGTTGCCCGGGCGATCGTCAGCAGGGTGGCGGGGCCTGGAATGAAGACGAAGCCGAAAACGACCGCGATGTAAGCGATCAGAGTGGTGAGGTCGATCATTTGTTGGTTGCTCCCGTAGGCTGCGCCTTGCCCATCACTTTCAGCGCGAAGGAATAGGTGTAGGCGATCTCTTCCAGCCGCGAAAACCGGCCGGAAGCGCCGGCATGGCCCGAATCCATGTTGATCTTGAACAGAACCGGATTGTCCCCGCTCTTGCGATCACGCAGGCGGGCCACCCATTTGGCCGGTTCCCAGTAGGTGACGCGCGGATCGGTGAGACCGGCCAGCGCCAGGATCGGCGGATAGTCGTGATCAGCGACATTGTCATAGGGCGAGTAGGCGGCAATGGTCCGGTAGTCGTCGGCGGACGCGATCGGATTGCCCCATTCGGGCCATTCCGGCGGCGTCAGCGGCAGGGTCGCATCGAGCATGGTGGTGAGCACATCGACGAAGGGAACCTCGGCGACAATGCCGCCAAAACAATCCGGCGCCATGTTGGCGACGGCACCCATCAGCATGCCGCCGGCCGAACCGCCCTGCGCGACGATACGGTCATGCGCCGTGTAACGCTCCGTGACCAGATGGCGCGCGACGGCGATGAAATCGGTGAACGTGTTCATCTTGTTCTCCCGCTTGCCCTCATCGTACCAGCCATAGCCCTTGTCCTTGCCGCCGCGAACGTGAGCGATGGCGAAGACGAAGCCACGGTCGACCAGCGAGAACCAGTTGGTGTTGAAGGCGGCCGGCACGGTGATGCCATAGGAGCCGTAGCCATAAAGCAGGCAAGGTGCGGATCCATCCAGCGGCGTGTCGCGATGATGCAAAAGCGAGATCGGCACCAGTTCGCCGTCGCTGGCCGGCGCCATCAGGCGCCGCGTGACATAGTGGTCCGCATCATGGCCGGACGGCACTTCCTGGGTCTTCAGCAGCACCCGCTCGCGGGTGCGCATATTGTAGTCGAACACCTGCGCCGGCGTCGTCATCGACGAGTAGGAAAAGCGCATGATCTCGGTGTCGTACTCATAAGAACCCGACAGTCCGAGCGAGAAGGCCTCCTCGTCGAGGGACAGAAGATGCTCCTCGCCGCTGATCCGGTCGCGCACGACGATGCGCGGCAGGCCTTCCTTGCGTTCGAGCCGGACCATGTGGTCCCTGAAGCCGATCACCGACAGGATCAGCCGACCGGGCTCATGCGGCACCAGTTCCTGCCAGTTGGCGCGCACGGGATCGCCCGCCGGTGCCGTCATGATCTTGAAGTCCTTGGCGCCGTCGGCATTGGTCAGGATGAAGAAGATATCGCCGCCTTCTTCCAACTCGTACTGAAGGCCAATCTCGCGCGGCGACACCAGTTTCGGCTCGGCAAACGGATCGTCGGCGCGCATCAGGCGGTATTCCGAGGTCTCGTGATCGTTGATGCCGATCATGATCCACTCGTTGTTGCGGGTGCCGTCGACATTCATGAAGAAGCCGGGATCGGTTTCCTCATAGATCAGCCGGTCGCTTTGCGGGCTGTCGCCAAGCGCATGGAACAGCACCTTCGACGGGCGGTGGTTGGGATCGAGACGTGTATAGAAGAAGCCGTCATTGCCGGCGTTCCAGACACCTGAACCGCCGGTGTCGGGGATCTGGTCCTCAAGCTCCCTGCCGTCGGCAAGGTCACGCACGCGAAGCGTGTAGAATTCGGAGCCCTTGTCGTCGAATGCCCAAAGCAGCCTTGCGTGGTCGGCCGAATGGTCGACACCACCAAGACGGAAATAGGCCTTGCCCGCGGCCTCTGCGTCGCCATCGAGCAGGATATGCTCGGCACCGCCGTCGCGTGGCATACGGAAATAGCGCGGCTGCTCGCCACCAAGCTTGAAGGACGAGCCATAGGCATAGGGTCCGTCCTTCATCGGCACGGAAGAATCGTCTTCCTTGATACGGCCCTTCATCTCCTTGAAAAGCTGCTTCTGCAGTTCGGCCGTGTCGGCCATCAGCTTCGACTGGTACGCGTTCTCCGCCTCGAGTTCTGCGCGGATTCCCGCATCGAGCAATGACGGGTCGCGGAACATCTCCTGCCAATTGCCGGCCCGCAGCCAGGCATAGTCGTCGGTTCGCGTGATGCCGTGATGCGTGTCGGAAACCGGCCGCTTCTCGGGCGTAGGCGGGCTGACGATCGGAAATATGGATGTCTTGGTCATTGCGTCTCGCTTTGCCAGTATCTTGAATGGGCCAGTATCTTGAATAGGCCAGTATCTTGAATGGACCATCTCAAATGGAGAAAGATCTTGAACGGCGAATGAACACGCCACTCAGGGCAGGTTCAAGAGCCACAGCGTATGGGTTGTGTCGGCTCCAGGAGATGAGCCGGGAGGAGAGATGATGACTATTTGGTCTCGGACTGCTGCGGCTTTCGCCGTTGCTTCACTAACTCTGGCCTTTGCCGGCCAGTCTCATGCGACCGTATTCGCGGCTTGGCAAGTGGCCAATGTGCCGTTCGGCGATACGCTCAACGTACGCAAATACCCTTCGGGCACATCCCAGAAGCAGGCGGGATATCCGAACGGGACCGTTCTGCAGATGACCGGGCGATGCACCGGCGGAATAAACCTGCTCGACATCGCCAACCAGCCGGCATGGAAGCAGGAACAGAAGATTCGCTATCGCTGGTGCGAAGTCTGGCATGATCCGGCCCAGAACGGCAATTTCATCACCGGCTGGGCCTATGGCAAATACATCACCCCGCATTGATTGACGCGGCAGCAATCAGCCGATCGGTTGGATGACAGGCATGCATGATGCTTGCGTATGACCACGGCAACCTACGGTTTTGTGGATAAATGTGAACAACCAATATTGCTCGGGCGATAGCCAAGCAAGATCAAACATTAAAACCCGTGTCGTGAGTTGCCACGAATGTAACGGCGATCTGACGTTACGTCAGCCGCCGCCGGCGGAGCGCGAAATATCGATAAATTACACAATGCACGAAAGATTGAAGCTGATCGTGGAATAATTGATCAATATCGTTCAATATAGCGTAAGGGCCGAATTGACTTACTTGGTCTGCGCGCTCATTGATGTGCCCGCGACACGAATCGTAGAAACTCTACCTGCACAAAATTCGTGCGATGCCCTGCTTGTAAAAAAGGGCGCAGATCGATGTAACTCTTGTTGGGGCCCGAAGACCATGGATATTGTCGAAACACCTTCCAGAAACAGCGATGCGCTGATCGAATTGACCGCCGATGTGGTGGCCGCCTATGTCAGCAACAATCCCGTGCCGGTCGGCGAATTGCCGAACCTGATATCCGATGTCCATGCTGCGCTCGGGCGTGTGGGCGGAACCGCCGAACAGCCGCCTGCCGACAAGCAGAAGCCGGCGGTCAACCCGAAGCGGTCGGTTCATGACGACTACATCGTTTGCCTTGAAGACGGCAAGAAGTTCAAGTCGCTGAAGCGTCATTTGATGACCCACTATGACCTGACACCGGATCAGTATCGCGAAAAGTGGAACCTTGACCCGACCTATCCGATGGTTGCACCCAACTATGCGGCTGCCCGGTCACAGCTTGCCAAGAAGATGGGCCTCGGCCGCAAGCGCAAAGCGCGGTAATCGCTGCCAGAGCAATTCCAGGAAAAATGTGAAACGGTTTTCCCGGGAAAGCGCATAGAGCTTTCCCTTGGGAATTGCGTTAAAATAAGCCAGATCGGATCGACATCAACGGCGCCTTCGGGCGCCGTTTGATTTTTGCGCGCCGCGACGCGCGGATCGGGTATGGAGGTGTCAGGCGGTCTGCTTGAGCGCTGCCTCGGCGTCGCGCTTGATGCGCTTGACCATCGAGCGAAGGCCGTTGGCGCGCTGCGGCGACAGATGTTCGTCGAGGCCGAGTTCTTTCAATGTCGCTTCCGCATCGGTCTGCTGGATTTCGCTGGCGGTCCTGCCGGAAAACAGCGCCAGCATGATCGCAACCAGTCCACGCACGATGTGAGCGTCCGAATCGCCGGTGAAGGTGACGATCGGGTCGGTCCCGGCTCCGCGTTCGGTGGTCAGCCAGACCTGGCTCACGCATCCCGGCACCTTGTTGGCGGTGCTGCGCTGCTCGTCGGGAAATGGCGGCAGCGCCTCGCCGAGTTCGATGACATAGCGATAGCGGTCTTCCCATTCCTCGAGGAACGAAAAATCGTCGCGGATCGTCTGGATCGTGGTGGTCATGGCCCGGATATAGTCACGCGGCGGCGCCGCGTCACGGAAAAACAAGGACACCGCGGGCGTCGAGAGGGCAGACAGCCCGCGGTGCGCCGTCGAAACGGCTTAATTCTGAGGCGGCAGGTTGACGGTCTCGGGCAAGACGATTTCTTCGGGCAGGCTGCCGGTCATCGTGGATGTGTCGGGGCTGGCGGCGGACTTGTCGTCCATTATCGCTGCCGCGATCTTGGCGGTCTCCTTGGCGCGGGCGGTGATGGTGTGCATTGCCGACTTGCCGGTCTCGCAGACATCGGGCTTGCGTTCGCAAATGCCGGCGATATCGCCAACCGCTTCGCGTGCCGCAAACAAGGCCTGGATCGGCCCGACGCTTTCGCGGCCCGATTCATCGGGGCCGACAGTCAGCGGCAGCGCCAGCAGCACCAGCGAAAACCAGAAAGCCATTCTTATGAGGAAGACCATGCCCTTGCCCTCTCGTCGTGACCGGATCATGCATCCATATGGCATGACCTCTTTTGTAGGCAGGATCTTGGCACACAGGCGCAAAGGACGGCTTGCAGGCAAAGAGAGAATTTTCCTCAAATTTTAGGCAAATTCGAGACGAAGCGTTCTGCAATCGTTTTGTCTCAATTGCCAGTGATTTTCCTTAACAACAAATAACCATATATCCCCATGATTTTCCTGTATTTTTCTTGGAATGTGGAAGTCCGAGTGCCGTGTGCGTCTGTCCGATAGGTGCCGTCGCCGGATAACTCTCCGTTTACTATGGCTGCATTTGCCCGTGCTTTCGGCGGCCGGCATCCCGATATTTGCCGCAGGCCAGGGCCTTGGTCGGCCCTGCCTTATCCATTCCTTAAACGCTGGATGCGAGTTTCAAAGCCAACCAGAACCATCTGCAAAGCAGAGCTGTCCACGACAAGTGCGAGTGCGTTGAGTTGAGTTCAATCAAGGCCAGATACGTTGAATTGCCTGGCGCGATTTCTGCCGGTTGCGAACGTATGGTCCATCCGTCCATCCTTGGGCGGAGCGACCGCGAGCGCCAGCGCCGTTTCATCGGCGTCATGCTCGCCGCTCCTTTCTTTGCCGCCGGCGCCGCGGTCACGCTGGTCACTTCAGGCATGGGCGTTGCCGTCACCATGGCCGCCATCTTCGCCGCCTTTGGCCTGTGCTGGTTCGTCGCCTTGCTGGTGGCGGCGACCGGCAAGATGGCGATGGCGAGTCGGGTCGCCCTGGTGCTGGCCGGCATTTCGCTCGGCAGTCTCATTGCCGCCGCGGGCGGGTTGGGTTCGCCTGTCGCCATGCTTGTCTTGGCGCTGCCTTTCGAAGCCTGGTGGATCGGCGGCTCGCGACGTGCAGCACTGTGGGGAGCCGTGTCGGCCGCTGTCGCCATCCTGGCTCAGCCTTTGGCTGGAACCGTATTTCCTTTCGCAGGAGCGCAGATCGCGGCGTGGCACTGGCTGGTGCCGTTGGTGTGGGCGCTGACACTGATGCCGCGTGCATCGGCGTTTCAAAACACCGCCGACGCGGCTGTGGTCGACACTGCCGACCGGCTCGAAGACATCATCGATGCGGTGGTCTTGCGCGTTGCCCGTCATGGCGAGGTACTGGACGCGTCGCCAAAGGCCCGCACGCTTTTGAAACTGCCGCCCGAACTGCTGTCCGGAAACGGCCTCTTCGATCGCGTCCATCTGTCGGATCGCGTTTCCTATCTCAGCGCGATGGCCGACATGCGCGACGGTGCGCTGTCGCGCCGGCTCGAATTGCGCATCCGGCTGCCTCAGAACGGCAATAGCCTGACGGCCGACAATTACCGGCCGTTCTCGCTTGATCTGGTGCGTGGTGAGGAACAGGGTGACGTCTTTACGCTCGTCCTGCGCGAGAATGACGAGATCAGCCGGTTGCGCGAGGATCTCGCGGCGGCCAATGAGGCGGCCGCATCCGCCGAAGTGGCGAAGGGGCGCTTCCTGGCGGTGGTCAGCCACGAACTGCGCACGCCGTTGAATGCCATCATCGGCTTCTCGGATATGCTGCTGCACGAGATGTTCGGCGCCTTCAAGGATCCGCGCCAGAAGGAATATGTCGGCTTGGTACGGGATTCGGGCCAGCATCTGCTCGCCGTCGTAACCTCGATACTCGACGTGTCCAGGATTGAATCGGGCGTTTACGCGACCGAACCCGAGCCGTTCCGGTTCGCGGAAGCGGTCGACATGTGCCAGTCGATGATGCAACTGCAGGCGCAGGCCAAGAACATCGATCTGCGGGCGCAGATCGCGCCGGACGCCGGCGACATCAATGCCGATCAGCGCGCCGTGCAGCAGATGCTCATCAACCTGGTCTCCAACGCGATCAAGTTCACCCCCGACGGCGGCGACGTCGTCGTCGGTGCCAAGCGGATCGGTTCGCGCCTGCATTTCTGGGTCAGGGACACCGGCATCGGCATCGCCGAGGAGGATTTCGCCAATCTCGGCAAGCCCTTCATGCAGATCCAGAACGACTATACCCGCCGTTTCGAGGGGACTGGTCTTGGCCTTTCACTTGTCAAGGGTCTGGTGGCGCTCCACGAAGGCACGATGTCCATCGAAAGCATGCCGGGCGAGGGCACCACGGTGACCATCAGCCTGCCGGTGAACGGACCGAAGGGACATCAGGCGGAGAAGGCCGGCGTGCTGACCATGCCTGTAGCGATGGCGAAAGGGGACAGAAATGGCTCGCTCCGCAAAACAGGCTAAGGCGGTCAAGCGCCGCAGCAACGCCTTTCAGGACGGCGCTGTCGCCGTCGGCGGCATGATCTCGCGCAACCCTGTCCTGGTGGGCGGCTCGACGGCATTCCTGGTGACGCTGTTCTACGTCTCCGCAAATGCCTTGTGGTACCAGCCTTTCCCGCATGCCGGCGCATTCTTCGCGACCCGCAGCATTGCGGGTTTTCCGCACGCGGCGCCCGACGAGCCGGAAACGACGTTCAACATCGTGCGGCCATCCGGCGCGCCGGCACCGATCAAGGGCGATCCGGTTGTCGAGCAGGTGCAAGGCATATTGAAGGATCTCGATTTCTATTCGGGAACGGTCGACGGCATTTCCGGACCCAACACCCGCAAGGCTATCCAGGACTATCAGCAGAAGGTTGGGCTCAACACGTCCGGCGAGATCGACGCGCTTCTGCTCGATCAACTGGGCGCGACGCCGAAAACCGCTTCCGTGGTACCCAGGCCGCAGCCGCGTCCGGATACGCCGGCCGCCGTTCCGGTGTCTTTGCAGACAGGTTCGGGACAGACAAATTCCGGACAGGCGAATGCCGCGACGCAAGCGCCCGATGCCCGCATCGTCAAGATCCAGGCCGGGCTCAAGGCGTTCGGCAATGACGACATGCAGCTGGATGGTGTCGTCGGCGCGCGCACCAAGGCAGCGATCAAGGAATTCCAGTCGCTGTTCGGGCTGCCGCAGACCGGCGAGCCCGATGAGATCGTCTACGTCAAGATGCGCGAGATCGGCCTGACCAACTGACGGCTGAACGACGGCTCGCCCAGCGGCGGAAATATCGACAAAGCAATTCCAGGAAAAGTGTGAAACGGTTTTCCGTCCGGAATCGCGTCAAACAAGGGCTAAAGTAGTTTGCCGTTTCCTTGAAACGGCAAACTACTTTAGAGAACCCGCCTGCCTTGTTCTCATGCATGCCGTTGTTCCAAAACCGGAACCCACCTTTTGGGCGACATGCATTCGCGGAGTTTTCTCATGCGTGTCACATCGGATCTGTGGGTCTCGGCCCTGTTGCGCCGGGTTTTCGGCGCCGGCGGATTTGCCGCCGTGGTCAAGCGCGGCGCGACCGAGGCCGGCGCTATCTTCGTCCTGGCGCGGGGCAGGCTGGGCGAGGTTGCCCTCTTCGGGCCGGCGCCGCAGACAAGCTATGATTCGGCCAAGCCCGACGACCGGTTTTTCACTCTGCTCGGAGCCGGCGAGGATGCCTCCGTGCTCGACGCCAGGCTGGAAAGGGAGAAAAAGTTCGATCCCGACATTTGGGTGGTCGAGATCGAGGCCGGCACCGTGCCTGTCGAGGAGCTTATTTCCGTGAAGACGCCCTGAGGCCGGAGGTATCAGCCGCATCGTCGCTGTTCGAGGCGGTGCGTGTATCGCTGTTGGCAGGTGCTGCGCCGCGAACCGCCCTTGAAAGGGTTTCCGCCCGCCACGACCGCATCTTGTCCTGGGCCGCTTCGCGATGCAGCAGCCGGTAACGGTCGAGGAAAGTCCGGATAGCCTGCGGATGCGGGAACTGGCTGGGATAGACGGCAACCGCGATCAGGAAGGCCCTGTCCTCGCTGAGGTCGAGCGAGCGTAAGGCGGCAAGCAGTGAGGCATAATTCTGGTTGGCGGTGAGCGATCGCGCGATCTCGAAATCGATATCGAGTGCATCGGCGAGCGCGGTTTGGAAGAACGCGGCGTTTCCCGTCAGAGCTGTCTCGCGCAATTTCACATAGGTGTCGGCGCCCTTGAAAGGATCGGCGTTCGTCGCTGCCGCCTCATCGCCCGGGCGCATCATCGAGCGCAGCCTGCGCCGTGCATTCTCGGCTGCGATGCCGAGCGCCTGTTCCCGGGCCAACTCGCCGGAGGCGGTTTCCGCGCTCGCTGGCGCGATCTTGTCTGCCGCGGCGGCGTTCGCATCCGGTTCAGGCGCACGCACCAGGGTTGGCCTCTCTAGGGCCCTGATCAGATCAGCAATGGTCGGGTTCAAGCCCTTGCGGCGGGCGATGGCACGCGCATGCGGCAGGCCATGTCGCCCGATCAGGGCGATGAGATCGATGTCGCTGACGGCGCGTGAGCGGATGAGCAGCGGCGCGGCAATGTCGACCGGTTCCTCGCAAAGGCGGCGCACCAGGGCGGCGGGGGCGTATTCGCATTCGGAAAGGGCGGCCGCCACGTAACGGCGAGATTCGACGGACACATTGTCGAACAGCGGCAGCGTCAGGTCTTCGAGTTGGCCAATCTCACGGCGTGAAGGGCGGGTGAGCGAGCAGAACGCCGACACCGCGGCGCGGAACAGCCTTTCGGCCTTTCCCGAGTCTTTTCGTACCGCGATTTGCCTGAAGTCCGAAGATGACACGAAGGATACGCCCGTACTCGACACAACCTTGACGACGCTCGACCGGGACCGTGTCGGTTCCGAGAATGCCAAGAACAAAGTTCAAGTTAGCGACGATCCGTTAGCGTTCCGTTAACCCTCTGCCGGCCTTAATGACATTTGGAGGCGTTGCGTTGTGCTCCGGGGAAACCGAGAGGAATGCGCGAACCATGGGCATGGTACTGTCTTTCGTGCCGCGTACGGCACCAAACACCAGAGTAAAGCAAACCGCTGAAATGCCGGCGGCGGTGATCATCTTTCCCGGCATCCGCTACGAGCGGCCGTGTGCCGGCGAAGTGCGGCCGGTCGATCCCGACAAGCCGGGCTCGCCAGGAACAAAACCGGTCCCGCACCACTGAGTTTCGGCGGCCACCGACCACTGGTCCGGGATCATGGCTAGAAGTCCTGCAACTCGCAGGAACTCTGTTCGAAGAAGTGCGACACGATCGGCTTCCAGCTCTCGTCGGGGACGAAGGCGCGGATGACGAAGATGCCTTCCTCGATCGGCGCTTCGACGAAGATCGCCCCCTGAAGATCCTCTGGAAGATCCTTGCGCACGTCGATCATCTGCGCCGGCGTCAGCACGACGGCATCCAGAACGCCGCCGGTCGCTGTGTGGTCGTTGAAGGAATAGATGTTGTGGCCGCTGCGGTCATAGACCGAGACCGACCAGAACGGGACATGTCCAGGTGCCTTGACGCGGACCATGCCTTCGCCCAGATCGAACCGGCAGGCCGTCGCGTAAAACAGCGGGTCGACGGATTTCACCACGGGCGCGCCACCGGCCTCGGCATCGAGCCGCGTCATCTTGTATAGGTCCGACGCCATGGACAGCCGCGACCAGGCATCGCGTTCGGAAAACTCGGGCACCAGCAGCAGCACGGCGATGTGCACGATGCCGGCGCCGAGCAGGCCGAGCAGGACGGCATGCAGAAGTCCGCGCATCGCAGCGTAAAAACTACGCATTGCAGCCGACCTTGACGATTTGCGGCAGCGAGACGTCCGACAGGCCGGTGCTGCTGGCGATCGGCGTGTCGTAGAAGGTCAGCACGAAATACATCCTGCCGGAGCCGTCTGTCAGCAGCCAGTTGCCCGGCATCGGGTGATGGCCGGCGGAAATGATCACCGAATTGTCGGGCTGGCGCACCACCCCATAGGATTGCAGCGCCGCCAGCCGGGGTTTGCCGGTTTCGACCACGCCGAGCGACTGGTCGGCGGCATAAAGCGTCCAGAACCGTGCCGTCGGGAAACCACCCTCGATTGTGTAGGTGCATTCGCGCTTGAGCTCGGCGCCGCCCGTGTCGCGCTCGGCGACGAAGGACAGCCCCTCGGCGCGGCCGAGCGCAAGCACACCCTCGCGCGCCACGCGGGCTTTGGAATAGGGATCGGCGGCCGGCGTGCCGATATCGGGAAAGGCCGTCCATTGGCCGATCCTGATGGCGCCGACACCATCCTGGACTTTCAGCGCATACCAGACGCTGCCGCCACCGCCGACGATGGCTATGGCAAGCGAAAGCAGCGTCAGGAAGGCATTCTTGAGCATGAGGGGCCGGGAACACGAAGAGTTGCCGCTCGGGGATATCGCGGCGCGGGGCCTTGTGGCAAGCGGGCCGATGGATTTGCCGCCCCGGACCAGTTGAAAGACCTGCCCAGTCGGAAAGATCACAGCGCCGACAGCGTCTCCGGCGGTTGAGGCGTACTGAGGACGGGGGCCGACTGGAACAGCGTGGTCATGTCCCGCAGCGTCTGGGTCGTGCGGCTGGACAGCACCGGCGGCCGCTCGGCCGCCGCATTGGCCGCCGCCTGTTCGTCGCTCTTCTTCAGCGCTTCCTCGGCCTTGGCCGCGATCTCCTCGTCGACGAAAGGTTTGTCGATGCCCGGGATCGGCTTGAGGTCGATATTCTGGTGCGCGTAGACCATCAGTCGCTGCCACACCATCGCCGGCAGTGAGCCACCGGTCATGTTCTTGGTCGGCGTGAAGTCATCATTGCCCATCCACACCGCCGCCGTGTAGTTGCCGGTGAAGCCGACAAACCAGGCGTCGCGGTAGGACTGCGTCGTGCCCGTCTTGCCAGCGACGACGATGTTGGGAAGTTGAGCCCGCCGCGCGGTGCCCATCACCGGCACTGCCGCCAGCATGGTGTTCATCGATTTCAGTGCCTGCTCCGACAGCACCCGGTGCGGCGGCGGCGCATCCTTGGCGAAATCATAGACCACCTCGCCGGTGCGGGTGACGAGCTGGCTGACGCCGTGCCGGGAGCCGACGAAGCCATTGTCGGCGAACACGCTGTAGCCCGTCGCCTGGTCCATCACGGTCATGCCCGAGGTGCCGAGAACCATCGTCTTGTGTGCTTCGATCGGCGATTCCACACCCATCGCCTCGGCCATGGCCTTGATCGGGCCGATGCCGAGATGATCCTTGGCCAGCCGCACCGGCACGGTGTTGATCGATTTGGCCATTGCCATGATCAAGGTGACGTTGCCCGCCGACCCGCCGTTGTAATTGTGCGGTGACCAGCTGCCCCAACTGATCGGGCCGCCGGAAATAATGGAGTTGGGAGTGAAGCCGTGTTCCATCGCCGTTGCGTAGACATAGGGCTTGAATGACGAGCCGGTCTGGCGCAGCGCCTTGGTGGCGCGGTTGAACTGGCTGGCGCCGTAGTCGCGGCCGCCGACGATGGCGCGCACGGCGCCGTTGGTCTCGATGACCACGACCGCGCCCTCGGTGACGTTGTACTCCTTGCCGAACTGGCGCAGGTGGAATTCCACCGATTCTTCCGCCGCCTTCTGGATGTTGGCGTCGAAGGTCGTGTGGGCGACGAGCGAGTGCTGGCCGGGCTTGGCGATCTTCTTGACCTCGTCGAATGCCCAGTCGAGGTAATAATCCGGGCTCTTCTGTTCGCCTCGATCGACGACGTCGGCCGGATGCAGCCTGGCCTGCAGGACCTGGCCCTCGGTCATGAAGCCGGCATCGACAAGGTTGGACAACACCACATTGGCGCGCGCACGCGCCGCCGGCAGGTTGATGTGGGGGGCGTATTTGGTCGGCGCCTTGAACAGACCGGCCAGCATCGCCGCTTCGGCGAGGTTCAGGTCCTTGACGCTCTTGCCGAAATAGAAGTCGGCGGCCGCCTCGATGCCGAACGTCCCGCCGCCCATATAGGCGCGGTCGAGATAGAGTTGCAGGATCTCCTTCTTCGATAGATTGGCCTCGAGCCACAGCGACAGGAAGGCTTCCTTGATCTTGCGCTCCAGCGTGCGCTCATTGGTGAGGAACAGGTTCTTGGCCAGCTGCTGGGTGATGCTCGAGCCGCCCTGAACGACGGAGTTCGCCCGCACATTCTCGAAGATGGCGCGCGAAAGGCCGAGCACATCGATGCCGTAGTGATCGAAGAAGCGACGGTCCTCGGTGGCAAGCACCGCCTTGATGACGTGATCGGGCATCTCGTCGACCGGCACGGAATCGCGCTGGATGATGCCGCGCTGGCCGATCTCGTTGCCATAGCGGTCGAGGAAGGTGACGGCGAAGTCACCCTGGGCGCGCCAGTCGCCGGCCGTGTCCTGGAAAGCCGGAATGGCCAGCGCCAGCATCACCACGATGCCGACGGCGCCGAGCGTGAAACCTTCGCTCAACAGTTCGATGATGCCACGGCGCCAGCCGTTGACGCGGAAGCGCCGCGAGAAGATCGTCGCCGATTCCCAGAACTGGCGCGCCTTGAAACCGATCTCGTAGAGCGAGGAATCGATCCACGCGTCGAGCGCCAGCAGCCGGGCGGCGATCGGACCTCTTCTCTTGCGCGGTTCGGGACTGGCCATTCGATATCCGGCTAGCAATTGCACGACCTGAGAACCGCAAACCGGCAATTTCAGGGCGATGCATTCCGCAAGACTATTCCTCCATTTTTCCAGCACTCACAAGGGCGGCGAAGACACAGTATCGGGTTTGTTGCTGATGGGCCGGGCCGGGAATACAACTCGACGCCAACAGCATGTGACAGTAAAAGCCCGCGCCTCCAGCGGCGACGTGTGCTTTTTTATCACTGCAGCACGGGCGCGCCTCAAGCAGCTCGCAGGCTTTCTTTCGGGCGCAAATTCTGGTTCATGCGGAACAGGTTCAATGGGTCGTAGCGCTGCTTGATTTCCAGAAGCCGTCGATGGTTGCCACCATAGGCCGCTTCGACCCGGTCGACCTCGTCCTCTGGCATGAAGTTCACATAGGCGGTGCCGGCGGCATAAGGTTTGGCCGCCTCGCAGATTGAACGAGCCCAGTCGGTGCAAGCCTTGTCCATCGTCGGTTCGCGCCAGCGGGCGTGAACGTTCATGACGAAATGCGAACTGCGCTGTGGAAACGCCGTTGCGTCCTCCTTGACGCGACCTGCCGCGCCGCCGACATGGCCGATAAATATCTCGCATTCGGGTCCCGGCAGCCTGGCTATTGCCCCCCTGACGACCGCAGCCGCCTCCTCGGAAAACTCGGTGAAGTCATGGCTCTTCCAGTAGTTGCGGGCGCCGGGCGTGAGCAGTGGGTCGAATGCCTGCTGCCAGCCGGTGAACGGGCTGGGGCCCACGACATCGGCAATCGGCGTGCCGATGGCTCGAAGTTTTTGCGTCGCCTTTTCGCCTGCCTCGATGTCGCCGCAATAGCACATGGCCAGCACCAGAACCTCCTTGCCATGCCACTCCGCGGGCAGGAAGGGCAGCGGCGGCGCCTGCCGCATGACCACCCAGCAGGTCAACTCGTCAGGTGCGGTCTCGAGCGCCTTGCGATACTCCCGCAGCACCTTTTCGGCATCGGCGAAGGGATGGACGACAAGCCCCGCCAGCACTTGCGGTCCAAACTCATGGAGTTCGAACTCGAATGCCGTGACGACGCCGAAATTGCCGCCGCCGCCGCGCAGCGCCCAGAACAAGTCCGGATTTTCGGCATGGCTGGCCCGGAGCAGTTTGCCATCGGCGGTGACCACATCGACGGAGGCAAGATTGTCGATGGTCAGGCCGAATTTGCGGGTGATCCAGCCGAAGCCGCCACCCAGCGTCAGGCCGGATATGCCGGTGGTCGAGTTGATGCCGGTCGGTACCACCAGCCCGAAGGCCTGCGTTTCCTTGTCGACATCGGCAAGCGTCGCGCCAGGCCCGACCCATGCCCGCCGCGCAGCGACATCGACCCGCACCGATTTCATCAATGACAGATCAATCATCAGGCCACCATCGCAGACCGCACTTCCGGCAATGTTGTGGCCGCCGCCGCGCACCGAGACGAGAAGCCTGTTCTCCCTGGCGAAATTCACGGCACTGATGACATCGGAAGCTCCGACGCAGCACACGATCAGCCCGGGCAGCCGGTCGACCGTGGCATTCCAGACGGTCCGTGCTTCGTCATACGCTGCATCGCCTTCGCTCAGCATTTTGCCGCGCAATTGTGCCGAAAACGCTTCCAGGGCTGCGGCGTCGACTGTCGTTTTGCCGCGTTCAAGCGTGGTGAGGCTCATGGTGTTCATGGTTTCCTCCCGATTTGCAGATGAGCTGTCCTATCCCAAAAGACGGTTTTACTGTGCGCTTATATTAGCTATCGCGCAAGTTTCGCATCGGGCAGCGTTCCGACTCGCAAGCCGGGCACATGGTGCCGCCAGCCGGCGATCTCAGCCGTTTTGCCCGCGCGACCTTGCACCCTCGGCCGCCAGGATGCCGATCATGCTGATGCGAATGTGAGCGAAGCAGCGTAGCGCTATCCCACTCCTCAGGCCGGTTCGCGCTTCAGCGCCTGCGCCATGCAGTGGATGCCGCCGCCGGTCTTGGAAATCTCGTTCATGTCGACGGCCGCGACCTCGAAACCGCGCGCCTTGAGCTGGCCGATCAGCGTCTGGCTGGAGGTCGGCGCGATCACCCGGTCCTTGCCGAGCGACATGAAGTTGCAGCCGAGGGCCATCGTGTCCCGGAACGGCACGTCGATGATCTCGTGGCCCTTGCCCTTCAGCCAGTCGACGATGCCGGGTTCGGTGCAGGCGAGGCAGACGGCGGTCAGCTTTTCGGCGATCGGCACCACCATCAGGTCGATATGGACGTAGTATTCGTCGATGAAGGCGATGCGGGTTTCCCAGCCCTCCTTGTCGAACCAGGCTTGTACTTGGCGCGCGCCTTCCTCCTGCGTGCGGGCGCCGCCGCAGCCGATCAGCACGACGCCGTCCTCGATGACGTTGAAGTCGCCGCCCTCGAACGTACCAGCCGTGACCATGTCGTAGATCGGGATGCCGAGCTTTTCGTAGGTGCGGATTGCGGCATAATTCTCGCCGCGCCGCCACCAGTTGGCCATGGCGGTGATGAAGGCGCCGTAGGGCGTCATGACGCTGGAATCGCGGGAATAGACCTGCATCGGCAGTTCCGGCGTCGGCTCGTGCCAGTGGATGTTGACGCCGAAATGCTCGTAGGCGGCGACAAGGTCCTTGTGCTGCGCCTGGGCAATCTGCACGTTGCAGGGTGCCTCGCGCAGATGCTTTCGCGACAGCGAGCTAGTCGAGAGATGACGCAGGAAATTGGGTGAGCCGAGCAGCACGTCGGTCAGCACGTCGGTCTCGTTGGCGAAGCCCCAGGCGGTCAGCGGCTTGGTGCCGCCGGCAGGGTTGCGGCGCTGCAGCGAAAACGGCTCGGCGACAATGCGGTCATGAACGGTCATGGGGTGCTCCTCGTGAGGGTGTCTAATTGCTCGGTATCCACCAGTCGCGTCCGCGTGGGGTGGTGACATATTCAGGCCAACGAAATCCAATCGGCGGCTCGTAGTCGCAGAGCGGCGCGATCCAGTTCGAGCCGCCTATGCCGCCGCCGGTGCGGGCGACGAATTCATTCATCGCCGCATCGCGGGCGGTTTTGTCCTCGAGCAGGCGAAGGGCGGCGAGCGCGATCGTGCGGGAGGCGCAGGCCACCATCGGGTCGATGGTGGCGGGAATACCGCCCAACGCATTCATCACCCATGACGGATAGGGATAGCCGGTCTCCGAACGCAGCGCCGGGCGGGCGACATAGAAGCGCGCCGTCGGCGCATGCCACGACATGTCGGTGTAATCGTCGGAGGTCGAATTGACCTGCGAGGGCGGCAGATCGCGGCGCAGGATCGCTTCCGCCGCCTGCGGCTCGATCAGGCGCTCCAGTTCTTCTATGAACGGCTCGTCGCTCGCCATGCGCCCGGCATTGACCTGTATTTCGCGCGCGACTGCCTTGGCGTCTTCGTCCCAGCGCGGCGGCCCCACGCTCGACAGTGCTTCATAGGCGATTTCGGCCATGGCATGGTTGGCAAGTCCCGGCCGTGACTTCGACACCCAATGCCGCTCATGGCGGCAGCCGCTCATGCTGGCAGCGGCCTCGGCATTGCGGTCGAGCACCGCGGTGACCTGCTCGGCCATGGCAAGCGTCGGCACGCGGATCATGTACTGGATCTCGGCCAGCCCCGCCGGCAAATTGTCGGCGGTCGCTTGCCCCGCCGTCAGGATCGCCTCGCTGATCGACCAGCCGCCCTGGTGAGGCAGCATGGAATCGCGCAGAGCCTTGGAGGCCATGTACATCATCATCAATGCGTCGTTGGCGCCGGGCGCGCGCGCCGCCGAATGTGCTTGCGGAATGGGTGCGGCACCCGCAGCCAGCGCCCAGCGCTCCGGTTGGTCGCAGATGAATCGATAGATCATCGCGTAGGCCGCGCCGCAATGCGTGTCCCAGCGCGCCGTGTTGCAGAGCGGCAGCATATAGAACGGATGAAAGGAGATCATGCCGGCAAGGCCGTCATAATAACCCTTGGCGGCATGGATCGGCTTGGACCCACGCACCTTTTCCGCCGGTTCGCCGGTGAAGCGCAGCGTGCCTGATATGCCGTGGCGCTGCATCGCGGCCTTGGTCGCCAGCAGCCCGCCGAGGCTCGAAATACCCAGTCCGGAATGCGGGTCGGTGTGGCCGCCGGCCTGGTTGCCAAGTCCCCGGCGCGGACGCTCGACCGTAGCGGCATCCTGGCAATTGCCCGGCACCGCGTCGTATTCGGCGTACATGCCGATGGTCGGGCCGGGGCCATTGGTCCAATGCGCGCAGAAGGCGGTCGGCATGCCGCCGGAACCTTCTTCGACGGAAAAGCCTTCGAGTTTCAGCCGCTCGACATACCAGGCGGCTGATTGATACTCCCGCCACGCGGTCTCGCCGTAATCGAAGATGGTGCGTGTCCACGCGGACAACAACGGCTGGATGCCGTCGAGACAGGCAAGGGCGGTTGCTTGCGCCGAGGTGGCCACCGGTTTCTCCATGGCATGAGAAGAAAGCAGTGAAGCGGGTCGCTAAAAAGTGATATGTTTTCCCGGTTCGTGCAAATTCGGTTCACCTGAGGCTCCTTGCGTATACCATCGACACAAGCGCTGCGTGCGCTCGACAGCTTCGCCCGCCACGGCAGCGTCTGGCGCGCCGCCGACGAGTTGCACCTGACCCGCAGCGCTGTCAGCCATCAGCTTCGCCTGCTGGAGCGCGACCTCGGCTTCGACCTGCTCGAACGCATCGGCAAGGGCGTGGCGCTGACGCCGCGCGGCCAGCGCTACGCCAGCGACGTGCGCAAGGCGTTGACCGTGCTGGGCGACGCGGTGACGCGTGATGCCGGCACCGGCGTCGGCGGCTCGTTCGCCGTCAGTTGCACGCCCGGCTTCGCCTCGCTGTTCTTGTGCACCCATATCGGCGAGTTCCGGCAGATGTATCCTGACGTGGCGCTGCGCATTCTGACGCCGCGGCGGCTCGACGATGTTAGCAACGCCGATGCCGATGCCTTCATTGCGTTTGGTGTCGGCAATTGGCCGAACCGGGCGGTCGAACCGCTCTGCGAAATCTCGTTCACGCCGCTCTGCAGCCCGACGCTGCTCAACAAGATCGGCGGTTTTTCCCGGCCGTCGGACGTGCTGCGGGCCAACCTGCTGCATCTCGATGACACCGAGGATTGGGCGCGCTGGCTGGCGCTCTCCAAGGTGGAAAACCCCGACATTGAGGGCGGCATCTTCTTTTCGGACATGAACCTCGTCTTTTCGGCGGCGATTGCCGGCCAGGGCATCGCCATGGGCGACGAACTGACCAGCCGGCGGGCGCTGAGCGAGGGCCGGCTGGTCAGGCCGTTCGACATCGCGATCAAGTCGCCGCGCTCCTATTTCCTGGTCTCCGAACATGCCAAGGCTTCGCATCCGGTTCTGGAAGCGTTCGCGGGATGGCTGCGGTCGAAACTCCAGGAGAACCGCATTCTGCCGTATTGAGGGCAGTTGGCGACATCTCGCCATAGATGAATGGAATTTGCCGATCACGCGAAAACTATTCGGTTGCGGTGAGCCGGCACCCTGCCTACGATTTCGACAAGCGTTAGGGAAAGGGCAGTATGCAGCAACCCGGCCGTGCCGCAGAGATCAAGGCAATCGGGATCGGCAAGAGCTTCGGCTCGTTCCGTGCGCTGGACAATCTGTCGCTCGATATCGGCCGTGGCGAGTTCCTGACCCTGCTCGGGCCGTCCGGTTCGGGCAAGACCACCTTCCTGATGATCCTTGCCGGCTTCGTTCAGCCGACCGAGGGCAAGCTGTTCAGCGACGGCGTCGACATCACCGACCGGCCGGCAGAGCAACGCGCCGCCGGCATGGTGTTCCAGGGCTACGCGCTGTTCCCACATATGAGCGTAGAAGCCAACATCGCCTTCCCACTCAAGGTGCGCAAGAAATCGGCCGCCGACATCAAGCGCCGTGTCGGCGAGATGATCGAGCGCGTCGGCCTCAAGGGCCACGAGAAGAAACTGCCGGCGCAGCTGTCGGGCGGCCAGCAGCAGCGCGTGGCGCTGGCGCGAGCGCTGGTGTTCGAGCCGGGCGTGCTGTTGCTCGATGAGCCGTTTTCCGCACTCGACAAGGGCCTGCGCGGCCAGATGCAAGCCGAGATGAAGCGGCTGCATCAGGAGACCGGAACCACCTTCGTCTTCGTTACCCACGACCAGAGCGAGGCGCTGGCGCTGTCGTCGCGCGTCGCCATCTTCAACCATGGCAAGCTGCTGCAGGTCGGAGCGCCCGACGAGGTCTACGACCGGCCGGACAACCGCTTCGTCGCCGAATTCCTCGGCGAGATCAACATGCTGCCCCTAAAGGGGGTCAAGCCCGCCGGCAATGGCTCGACTGGCCTGTGCGAAGACCGCGCGGTCAGCATGGGCTGCAAGGCCGAACTCGTGCGCGGCGATGCCATCCTGGCGATCCGGCCCGAATACATGTCGATATCGGGCGAGGCGGCAGATGGTGAGAATGGCATCGCCGCTACCGCCACCAACTCCACCTATCTCGGCGCGGCAACGCGGCTCGACCTGACAACGCTGCAAGGCGCCAA
Source organism: Mesorhizobium sp. M0518 (assembly GCF_040321125.1). Taxonomy (NCBI): domain Bacteria; kingdom Pseudomonadati; phylum Pseudomonadota; class Alphaproteobacteria; order Hyphomicrobiales; family Phyllobacteriaceae; genus Mesorhizobium; species Mesorhizobium sp. M0518. The sequence continues at coordinate 96,909 of NZ_JAMYQY010000012.1, read as the reverse complement.
GGTCACGGTCTCGGTGCCGAACGAGGTGGCTGCCGCGGCCTTGAGCAAGGGCAACTCCGTCTGGCTCACCTGGCCGGCGGAAAAGGGTTTCCTCCTTCCGTATGGAGGGCAATGACGAACGGTGTGGCGAGATATCGCAGCACCGTTTTCCGGCACTATCAACAACAAAAAAGGGGAACTGACATGACACATGACACCAAGAAACAAGCCATCGAGAGCCTGTCCGCCAGGGCAGGTCGCGGCGAGATCTCGCGCCGGCAATTCACACAGTTGGCGGCACTCGTGCTGGCCGGCACGCCGATGCTGCTGCGCTCGACAGGTGCCTTTGCGCAGGCCAAGGAACTTGTGCTGGTCAACTGGGGTGGCGATGCCATCACCGCCTACGATGCCGCCTATGGCCAGGCCTTCACCAAGGACACCGGCATCACCGTCAAGATGGACGGTTCGGGTCCGACCGAAGGCGCCATCGCCGCACAGTTCAAGAGCGGCGCGCCGACCTGGGATCTCGTCGACGTAGACCCGTTCTCGGCCATCACGCTCGGCGCCCAAGGGGCTCTCGAGCCGATCGATTACAACATCGTCGACAAGAAGAAGATGCGGCCCGGCTTTGGTTGGGAATACGCCGCCTCGACCTATTTCTTCTCCTATGTCATCGCCTATGATTCCGAGAAGTACGGCAAGGACGCGCCGACCGGCATGGCCGATTTCTTCGACGTGAAGAAATTCCCCGGCAAGCGCTCGCTCTACAAATGGGGCGTGTCGAGCTGGGAAGCGGCGCTGCTCGCCGACGGTATCGCGCCTGCGTCGCTCTACCCGCTCGACCTCAAGCGCGCCCATGACAAGATCGCCGCCTTCAAGGAAAATGTCGTTGCCTATTGGGGCGGCGGCGCCGAAAGCCAGAGCGTGCTGCTCAATGGCGAGGCCTCGATGGCGATCGTCTGGTCGACCCGCGCCTCGCTGATCGAGCAGGATTCGGGCGGCAAGATCAAGTTCATCTGGGACCAGGGCCTGATCTCGCCCGGCGCGCTGGCCGTGCTCAAGGGCAACCCCGGCGGCAAGGACGCTGCGATGAAGTTCATCGCCAGTGCCCAGGACCCTGAAAAGCAGCTGGTCATGTTCGACAAGCTCGGCCAAGGTCCTGCAAACCCGGCTGCCGACGCGCTGATCCCCGCCGACAAGAAGCGCATCAATCCGGTCGATCCCGAGAACATGAAGAAGCAGATCGCGCTCGACATGGACTGGTACGCCAAGAATTACGGGCCGGCGCTCGACGAATACACCAAGATCATCTCGGCCTGATCAGGGGCGGGGTAATCGGGTCGAAATGAGATTTTATCTCTCCGACAGGATGGGCGCGGCGCTGTTGATGGCGCCGCTGCTCCTGTTTCTTGTCCTGGCCTATGCCTGGCCGTTCCTCGGCGTCGTCAAATGGAGCTTTACACTGCCGACGCCCGGCCTCGGCCAGTATGAGGCGCTGCTCACCGACGATCTCGTGCAGTCGGTGTTCATCCGCACGCTGCGCATCGCGGCGGTCGTCACTGTCGTTTCGGTGGCAGCTGCCTACGCCATCACCGTCGTCTGGGTGCGTGGAACCCCGGCACAGCGCCTGATCGCCGAGTTCTGCATTCTCGTTCCCTTCTGGATTTCCGTGCTGACCCGTGCTTTCGGCTGGGTGGCGCTGCTCTCCAATCGCGGCCTGATCAACACCTGGCTGCAGGCGATCGGCTTCATTTCCGAACCGCTGGCGCTGGTGCGCAACGAATTCGGCGTCATCGTCGGCATGACGCACTTCCTCATTCCGTTCGCCGTCTTCCCGCTGGCATCGGCCATGCGCAGTCTCGACGACCGCGTGCTCCTGGCCGCGCGCGGGCTCGGCTCCAGCCGCATGCGCACCTTCTGGACGGTGTTTGTGCCGATGACGCGCTCCGGCATCATCGGCGCGGCGATGATCGTTTTCGTCTTCTCGCTCGGCTTCTTCGTCACGCCGGCGATCCTCGGTGGCGGCCGCAGCGTCATGATCGCCGAGCTGATCTATCTCAGGATCTTCCAGAGCCCGGACTGGGGGCTGGGTGCAGCGATCAGCGTCGTGCTGGTGCTGTTCGTCGGCGCGCTGATGGCGCTTTTGTTCCGCTATGTCAGACCGAAGCAGTTGATCTGATGCCGACCTACCGCCCCGGTCCCGTCTCGCTGATCATCGCCGCCTTCGTGGCGCTGTTCCTGCTGATGCCGCTGCTTGCGGTCATCCCGGTATCGCTGACGCCGAGCCGCATGCTGGCTATGCCGTCGGGCGAACTATCGCTGCGCCACTACCGGGCGCTGGTCGAGGACCCGCGCTGGCTCCAATCGATCCTGCTCTCGATCCGCATCGGCGTCGTCAGCAGCGCCTTTTCCACCGTGCTCGCGCTGTGCTTCAGCCTTGGCGTCTGGATGTTCCAGCCGCGCTTCACCGCGGCCTTGGTCGGCTTCGTGCTGCTGCCGATGGTGGTGCCGCCGGTGGTCTCGGCGATCACGCTCTACTTCCTGCTGACCTCGATCTCGGGGTTCAGCGCGTTCTTCGGCTACGACACCTGGCTTGGCGTCGCCATGGCGCATTCGGTGATGACCGTGCCCTTCGCCACGGTGCTGATGCTGGTCTCGCTCAGCCAGCTCGACCGCCGCATCGACCTTGCCGCGCGGGGCTTAGGCGCCACTGTGTGGGAGCGCGCCACCCGCATCATCATGCCCAACATCAAGTTCGGCATCATTACCGCGGCGCTTCTCTCCTTCGTGCTGTCCTGGGAAGAAATCGGCGTCACCCTGTTCATCACCTCGGTCAACGCCATCACGCTGCCCAGGCTGATGTGGATGGGCCTGCGCGACAACATCGACCCAGCGATCGCCGCGCTCTCGGTGATCCTGATCATCATCACCGTTCTGGTGCTGGCGGTGCGCAGTTTCGTGGCCAGGCAGCGTGGGGGCTATTAGACAAACCGCACGGAGACGCTGCCGAACCTGCCCAAATCGCCAATGACTTCGTCGCCGGCCTCGACCCCAATCGGCGTCACGCAGGTACCTGTAATCACCACCTGTCCCGGTTGGAGCGCTATGCCCAGGCCCGACAGCTCGTTGACGATCCAGGTGAGCGCGATGCGAGGATCGCCCAACACGGCTGCTCCCGATCCGCTATGTTGCGGCCTTCCGGAAACGGAGGCGACCACGGGGTGCTTTGCAAGGTCCACGTCTCGCCAGTCGTCCGCCGCCTCGCCGATGACAAACAGATTGGCGCAGGCATTGTCCGCAATGAGTTGCGGCGCCCCGACGGCGCAAAAATCGTCATAGCGTGAGTCCGGAATTTCGATCGCCGGGTGCAAGGTCGCCACGGCTTTCATCACCTCGGCGATTTCATAGGGTGCCGGACGAGGCGGCAGTTCGCGTCCGAAGCGGAAAGCGAACTCGATCTCGGCCACGCGCATCTTGCTCGTCGCCAGGGAAACCGTCCCGCCGACCTCCACCGCTTTTTCGGCCAGGAGACGTCCGGCCATCGGGCCGTCGACGTTAATGTGCCTTTGTCCGGCCAGACTGGTCGCGGCAATCTTCCAGCCGAAAAGTGGGGCCACCGAGCGATCCATGACATGCGACTGGATGGCGTAACCTTCGAGCCGTGTTTGTGGGCGCAACGCCTCAGGTATGGCGTCGAGACGGGTGCCCTTGTCCCAGTGGCCTACCAACAACCGAGACGCAGCCCTGGTCTTTTCTGCATCGAGCATCATCAGCTTCCGAAATGGCTTCGTGGATCAAAAACGGCAAGGAACATTGCGTCATGCGACCCTGTAGAGCGAGAATATGTGACCAGGAATCGAGTGTCTATGCTCCCGGCGCGGTGCCCGCGGACGATGGTGTTGGTAAAGTCGCCTTTCGAGATCATCGGCATCATTACGATGACGAATCGCCATCGCCTCCGCGCGTCGAATGGCTATATCTGTCAGAACACGCAGAACGCGGACAGGCTTCCGAAAAGCAATAGTCGGCAGCGCAGGAACCGGAGGAAAAGACGATGACCGCGCCAGGCGATTTACAGCAGGCACTGTTTCTCAGGCTGAAAAGCGATGCATCGCTGTCGGCCTTGCTGGGCGGCGCCGGACTGCTCGAACGGCCAACCGATAATGCCGCTTTTCCGTACGTGACCTGGGGCCATACCTCCGCTTTCGACTGGGATACGGGCACCGAGAACACCGACGATCAGTTGATTACGCTGCATGTCTGGTCGAAAGCCCATGGCGACGCGGAAACGCTTGCCATCATGGCCGCCATCCAGGCGCGCCTTGCCGACGCAGCATTGGTGATTGGCCCTCGCGGCCAGACACGACTGTCGCTGGAATTTGCCGAAGCCCGCCATGACGAGGATCTGCTCGTGCATCACGGGCTGCTGCGTTTTCGCGCGATAACGCAGGAAAATGCCTGATGCGCTTTCAATATGGTCAAAACCGAGTCTAGACTGGACTTTCGCGGGATTTCACCTGTTCGAGGCGGTGAAATTCCAGGTTGATTGTCTCGCGTTGCAGGGGTGTGGCGAGCATGTTTTCAGCGACGTTCACCGTTCATTTCACGTTCAGCACCGATGCGTTACAACGCCGGTCATGAAAACGCTTCGCTCCCACTTCCGAACCGCGACACTGGCGCTTTGTGCTGCCGGACTGTTCGCGTCGCAGGCGATAGCGATACCGGTCATCGCGCCGCCCGACCTGGCCAGTCCGATCGTACTGGCGGCGTCCGATTGCTACGCCATCGGCCAACAGGTGGCCGAACAGAATGGCGGAACGCTGGCCAAGGCCTCGCAGTCGACGCGCGGCGGCCAGCCGGTCTGTGTCATCGTCGTGCTCGTTCCGGGCAAGGACGGACAACGTCCGCGCCGTTCCGAAATCGTCGTTCCGCTGAACTGATCTAATCAACCTTAGGCTACGTTTCCCAGGCCGCCGGAATCGGCCTATATCTGCCCCAGTCTTCAATCTGACAAAGCTCTTCAACAGGTAAAGCTCTTCAACAGGTATCGAACTCCGCATGCGTGTACTCGTCGTCGAAGATGACAAGGATCTCAATCGGCAGATATCGGATGCGCTGGTCGATGCCGGCTATGTCGTCGACCGCGCCTTCGACGGCGAGGAAGGCCATTTCCTTGGCGACACCGAGCCCTACGACGCCGTCGTGCTCGATATCGGCCTGCCGCAGATGGACGGCATCAGCGTGGTCGAGCGTTGGCGACGCGGCGGCCGCAAGATGCCGGTGCTGATCCTGACGGCGCGCGACCGCTGGAGCGACAAGGTCTCCGGCATCGATGCCGGCGCCGATGACTACGTCACCAAGCCGTTCCACATCGAGGAGGTGCTGGCGAGGCTGCGGGCCCTGATCCGGCGGGCTGCCGGCCATGCGTCGTCCGAACTGACCTGCGGGCCGCTGCGTCTCGACACCAAGGCCTCCAAGGCCGATGTCGACGGCGTGCCGCTGAAACTGACGTCGCACGAGTTCCGCCTGCTTGCCTATCTGATGCACCATATGGGCGAGGTCGTCTCGCGGACCGAACTGGTCGAGCACCTCTACGATCAGGATTTCGACCGCGATTCCAACACCATCGAGGTGTTTGTCGGGCGGCTGCGCAAGAAGATGGGCATCGACATGATCGAAACCGTGCGCGGCATGGGCTACCGCATGCGTGAGCCGGAGGCGTAACTCGGAACCGCTCAAACCAACCGCAAGGACGCCGCTTTCGCTGCGTTTGTGGCCGCGTTCGCTGACGTTCCGCGTCATCGCCTTTTCCACGGTCTGGGCGATCGTGACGCTCGTCGTCATCTTCACCTTGATAACCACGCTCTACCGCCAAGCCAGCGAACGCGGCTTCGACAGCCTGCTTTCGGCGCATCTGTTCAACCTGATCGGTTCGATCGGCATCTCCGACAGCGGGGCGCTGACTGGCGCGCCAGACCTCGGCGACCTTCGGTTCTCGGAGCCGAATTCGGGCTGGTACTGGTCGGTGGAGCCCGCTTCGGAAGGTGTGCATGGTGATCTTCATTCGTCTTCGATGTTGAAAAACATCCCGTCGCCGAGCGTTGCCGAGGTGCCGTTCAATGCCAGCTTTCAGCGCAGCTACGCAGCCGAAGGCATCGACGGCGAGCAACTCGAAGTTTTCGAGAGCGAATTCGTTCTCGACGCCAAGAACCGGGCCGCGCGTTTCCGCGTCATGGGCAACCAGAGCGAACTCGAACAGGAAATCGCTACCTTTCAGCGCCGCCTGCTGACCTATCTCAGCCTGTTCGGCGTCGGCATGATCGCCATCAACGCGATCGCCATCCTGCTCGGCCTGCAGCCGCTGCGCCGGGTCAGGAACGCGCTAGCCATGGTGCGCGAAGGCACCGCCCAGAGGCTCGACGGCCGCTTCCCGGCCGAGATCGAACCGCTTGCCAACGAAACCAATGCCTTGATCGAAAACAACAGGCGCATCGTCGAGCGGTCGCGAACACAGGTCGGCAATCTCGCCCATTCGCTGAAGACGCCGCTGGCGGTACTGCTCAACGAGGGCCGCGCGCTCGGCGGTGCCAAGGGGCAGCTGATCGCCGAACAGGCCGCTTCCATGCAGAAGCAGGTTGAACACTATCTCCAGCGCGCCCGCGTCGCGGCACAACGCGACAGCGTCGTCTACCGCACGCCGGTGACGCCGCTGGTGCAGCGCATGGTGCGGGTTATGCAGAAGCTCAATCCGCGGACAAATCTGTCGCTGTCGCTGCCGGCGGCCGAGATCGTCTTCGCCGGCGAGCGCGAGGACCTTGAGGAGTTGCTGGGCAATCTCCTTGAAAACGCGATGAAATGGGCAAAGAGCGCGGTGCAGGTTTCGGTCGTGCCCTTGACCGGCAAGGACGACCCGGCCGGCCTGTTTGAGATCGGCATAGAGGATGACGGTCCAGGCATTCCCGAGGACAAGGCGCGCGACGCGCTGAAGCGGGGACGGCGTCTGGACGAGACAAAGCCCGGAACAGGCCTGGGGCTGGCCATTGTCGCAGACCTCGTCAACGAGTATGGAGGCGTTCTGGCGCTCGAGCGGTCCGGTATGGGCGGATTGAAGGCGGTGGTGCGATTGCGGAGCCTTCAGTGATGTTCACTAGGGCCAATCGACATAGAGGGACGGGAGATGTTATTGGCGGCATTTCGATTGGTCCTGCAGCGGCCAGCGGCCAAATTTCCGACAAATATCAATACTATGGCCACGCCAACTTCTCCGATGACGCGGCCCCCGGCGCGTCCATGGCAGGCTCCCACTCAAGAAAATCGGTTGTTGGCATGAAGATTCGCGTCGCTCTCGTTTCCGCATTGCTGGCTGTTTCCGGCTGCACCACCTTGAGCGGCAAGGGTCCAACCGTGGCAGTGACACCGGCCTCGACACCTCCTTCCAGCGGCAAGGTGACCACGACGATCATTTCGGCGATGGGCGGCGGCCTCATCAGCGGGGCGATCGGCAACGGCCTCAGCGAGACCGAGAAGCGCAGCGCGCTTGAGGCTGAATACAAGGCGCTAGAATATACGACCAGTGGCCAGAAGGTGACGTGGAAGGGCGCTCAGGCTTCGCGCTACGGCGAGGTGGTTCCGGCCCAGCCGTACCGCGTCGGTTCGCAGGACTGCCGCCAGTACACGCAGACGGTGTTTTCCGCCGGTGCCGGGGTCACGGCGCGTGGAACCGCTTGCCGCAACGCCGATGGCAGCTGGACGCCGCTGACCTGACGACCGTCTGCCGACGATTGGCGGCTGGCGTCGTCAAAGCGTCGCAGCATGCATCTGTTGGCACGGCAGAGCTCTGCCGGTATTGGAAGAACCATGCTGTTCTGGGTCATAGCCGCCATTCTCACGCTGGGTGCAAGCCTGGCGGTGCTGCTGCCGCTGGCCGCCAGCGCCAAGGGCGCGTCGTCGAGCGGCGAACATGATCTCGAAGTCTATCGGGACCAATTGTCCGAGCTTGACCGCGACGCCGCGCGTGGCTTGATCCAGCCGGCCGAAGCCGCCGAGGCCCGCGCCGAGATCGCTCGCCGCATCCTTCGCCTTGACAATGCGGGTGCCGTCGGCGGCGCAAACCCTGGCCGAGCGCCGGTCACGGCAAGGCTGGTGGCAACCGTAGCCGTGCTGGCGGTGCCGCTGGTCAGTTGGGGGCTCTATGTCAAGCTTGGCTCTCCTGACCTGCCGTCGCAACCGCTCAGCGAGCGGTTGGCCAAGAATCCTGCCGACAGTTCGGTCGACGAGCTGGTGGCGCGGGCCGAAGCCCATCTGGCCGCCAATCCCACTGACGGCAGGGGCTGGGACGTGCTGGCACCGGTCTATCTGCGCATGCAGCGCTTTTCCGACGCGGCAGGAGCCTATCGCAACGCCATTCGGCTCGATGGCGACAGCGCCGTTCGCCAGGCCGGTCTCGGCGAGGCGATCGCCAGCGCGGCAGGCGGCATTGTCTCGGCCGATGCCCAGGATGCTTTCGAAGCAGCCCTGAAGCTCGATCCGGCCAATGCGAAGGCCAGCTTCTACCTGGCCATGGCATTGGCGCAGGAGGGTCGCGCCAAGGAAGCGACCACGGCATGGCAGGCGATGCTGGACAGATTGCCGCCGGATTCGCCATGGCGCGGTGCCGTCGAGCAGGCGCTCGCCAAATCCGGAAGCTCCGACGTCGCTTCCGGCGGCGCCACCAACGGTCCCGATGCCGGCGATGTCGACGCCGCATCCTCGATGTCGCCGCAGGACCGGGAGACCATGATCAATACGATGGTTGCCGGCCTCGACGACAAACTGCGGCAAAATCCGCGCGATCCGGAAGGATGGATGCGGCTCGTTCGTTCCTATGTCGTGCTCGGCAAGGCCGATCAGGCGCGTGAGGCGCTCGGTCGCGCCATTGCCGTCTTTGGAGCCGACAGCGACCAGGCGAAGAAATTCACTGCCTTTGCCGCTTCGCTTGGGCTTGCGGCGACGGAGTAGAACAAGACATGACGCGCAAGCAGAAACGATTGTCGGTGATCGCGGGCGGGCTGGTCTTCCTGGCTGCCGCGACCGGGCTGACTTTTTACGCGCTTGGCCAGAAGGCCTCCTATTTCTACATGCCGGCCGATCTCACCACCGCCAGCGTCCAGCCTGGCCAGCGCATCCGGTTGGGTGGATTGGTCGAAAAAGGCACGATCCAGCGCGGGCAGGGGGCCACGGTCGGCTTTTCGGTGACCGACACGCACAAATCGGTCAAGGTCACCTACACCGGCATCCTGCCCGACCTTTTCCGCGAAGAGCAGGGCGTCATCACCGAGGGTACTTTCGGCCCGGACGGGGTTTTTGTTGCCGATAGCGTGCTGGCCAAGCATGATGAGCGCTACATGCCCAAGGAGGTTGCGGACGGCCTCAAGGCCAAGGGCGTCTGGCAGGAGAACAAGAGTGAATAGCTCCGGCAGGAGAGCGACAATGGATCACGGGCATGGTTGAAACGGGACATTTCGCCCTCGTCCTGGCGTTTGCGCTTTCGCTGGTGCAGACGGTGGTGCCGCTGTTTGGCGCGCGCCTGAACAACCAGCGCCTCATGGCCGTCGGCGGTCCGGTCGCAGTGACCGGCTTTGCCTTGACGGCGCTGTCCTTCGCAGCGTTGGCGAGTGCCTATGCAAGCTCCGATTTCTCGGTGGCGAGCGTGTGGGAAAACTCGCATTCCTTGCAGCCGTTGATCTACAAGATCACCGGAACTTGGGGCAATCATGAAGGCTCGATGCTGCTTTGGGTGTTGATCCTGACCTTCTTCGGCGCGCTCGTCGCCGCTTTCGGCTCCAACCTGCCGGCGACGCTGCGCGCCAATGTGCTTGCGGTGCAAGGCGCCATCGGCGCCGCCTTCTTCCTGTTCATCCTGGCGACGTCCAATCCGTTCATCCGGCTCAATCCGGCGCCGATCGAAGGCCGCGATCTCAACCCGATCCTGCAGGATCTCGGCCTCGCCATTCACCCGCCTTTTCTCTATCTCGGCTATGTCGGCTTCTCGATCTGTTTTTCCTTCTCGGTTGCCGCTCTCATCGAAGGCCGCATCGACGCGTCCTGGGCACGCTGGGTGCGGCCGTGGACGCTGGTCGCCTGGATGTTCCTGACCGGCGGCATCGCCATGGGATCGTACTGGGCCTACTACGAGCTCGGTTGGGGCGGTTTCTGGTTCTGGGATCCGGTCGAGAACGCCTCCTTCATGCCGTGGCTGGCGGGGACCGCGCTGCTCCATTCGGCCATCGTCATGGAAAAGCGCTCGGCGCTGAAGATCTGGACGCTGCTGCTCGCCATCCTGACCTTTTCGCTGTCGCTGCTCGGCACCTTCCTCGTGCGTTCAGGCGTGCTGACCTCGGTGCACGCCTTTGCCACCGATCCGACGCGCGGCGTGTTTATCCTGTGCATACTGACGCTGTTTATCGGCGGCTCGCTGGCGCTGTTTGCGCTGCGCGCTTCCCGGCTGACGACCGGCGGCCTGTTCCAACCGATTTCCCGAGAAGGGGCGCTGGTCCTCAACAATCTGTTCCTGACGACGGCGACGGCGACCGTCCTCGTCGGCACACTCTATCCGCTCGCCGTCGAAGCCTTTTCAGCCGACAAGATCTCGGTCGGCGCGCCGTTCTTCAATCTCACCTTCGGACCGCTGATGGTGCCGCTGCTGCTCGTGGTTCCGTTCGGGCCGTTGCTGGCCTGGAAGCGCGGCGATGTCTTCGCCGTCGCGCAGCGCCTTATGGCGGCCTTTGCAGCGGCGCTGCTGGCGACGCTGGTCACCGCTTTGTTCATCGACGGCGCCTCGGTGTTCGCAGCCCTGGGCGTTGGCCTTGCCGTCTGGCTGATCCTTGGCGCGCTCACCGACCTCGCCGTCAAATCGGGGGTCGGCAATGTCGCAGCGGGGATCATGGTCAGGCGCTTGCTCGGCCTGCCGCGCTCGGTCTTCGGCACCGCCTTCGCTCACCTTGGCCTCGGTCTGACCACGCTCGGCATCGTCGGCACACTTTGCTTCGGCACCGAGAAGATTCTGTCGATGCATGCCGGTGAGACCGTCGAACTGTCCGGCCATACGCTGCGTTTCGTCGGGCTTCATCCGGCCCAGGGACCGAATTACAGCGAGGATCTCGGCCGCTTCGAACTGATCGGCGTCAGCGGCAGCCCTGTTGGCGAAATCAGCTCCGCCAAACGGTTTTATCCGGTGCGGCAGATGACGACGACGGAATCGGGCATCAGGACGATTGGTTTCTCGCAGCTCTACATCTCGCTCGGCGACGAGGGCAATGACGGTTCCGTCGTCGTCCGTCTGTGGTGGAAACCGCTGGTGACGTTGATCTGGGGCGGCGGCCTGATGATGATGGCGGGCGCGGCGATGTCACTGATGGACCGGCGCCTGCGCGTCGGCGCGCCGTCGCGGCGGCGCAAGCAGGCGAGCGCGGTGCCATCCGCGACCCTGCCATGAACGCGCGGCTTTCGCTGACCTCCATTGTCCTGCTGCTGGCGCTGTCCTTTGCCGGCACGGCCCTGGCGGTGAAGCCTGACGAGGTGCTGCCTGATCCGACGCTGGAGGCGCGGGCGCGGGCGCTCTCGGAAGGCTTGCGCTGCATGGTCTGCCAGAACCAGTCGATCGACGAATCCGATGCCGACCTTGCCCGCGACCTGCGCGTCCTTGTGCGTCAGCGCCTCGTCGCCGGCGACACCGACCAGCAGGTGATGGATTACGTCGTGTCGCGTTACGGCGAGTTCGTGCTGCTGAAGCCGCGTTTCGACCTGCGCAATGCGTTGCTTTGGGGCACGCCCGTCCTGCTGTTGCTGGTGGGAGGCGGTTTCATCGTGCTGACCGCGCGGTCGCGCCGCGTGCTGGCGACCAATGCGTTGACCACTGAGGAACAGGCGGCGCTGGACAAGATACTAGGCAATTAGCTCGGCCATTCCTCCGAGGGCCAGTCCCGCGACGTGTGAATGACGCGCAGGATAGCGACGCTCTGACGGCTAGCGATCGGGCGCAACTCATAGGCAATGATGTAGGGCAGGCGGTCGATGAGCTTCTCATATGTGCCTGTCACTCGGCCTGGGCGGCCCGTCGCCATCTCACCAAGGCCCTGGCCCATTTCACGAATACGATCCGCCAGGCGTCGGGCGGCAGCAGGATTGTCCTGAGCGATAAAGGCAACTTGCTGCTTAAAATCGTCCAGCGCTTCTCGCGACCAGGCGACGAACCGCTTCACGCCTTGCCCAAGCGCCTGGCTTCCGCCGATTCGATGACTGCGTCGATTTCCGCCATCGCATCGTCGTGAGGCACGACACGGCCAGCCGCCGCATCTTCCATGCCGCGTTTGATGCCTTCAATGATATCGAGTTCGCGATCGACGTAGGCCGAGACCGCCTCGGCGGCGAGGAACGATTTGCTACGCCGGGTGTCGGTGGCGATCCGCTCCAGCTTCAGCTTGGTTTCGGGAGAGACCCGGATGGTCATGGTGGTGCTTGCTGTCATTTATGAAAGCCTTGTGCTGAGTTGTGTACAAGATAGCACATTGGACATCGCAGCCAAGGGGATTGTACGTCCCCTGACTCCCAAACATTACCAAAGTTTCATGTGTCGGAAATGGCGCTGTAATGTGTGCCGCTCTAATTCTCCTTTCCTGAGGATGCCGACCAAGCAGCGTCCGTTGAAAGAGGATAAGAAATCCATGAATATTGCCCCCAATTCATATTCCGTCACCCGCAAGCGTCTCATGGCTGCCGTCGCATCTGTCGCGGTGGCCGGTGCGATCGGCGTTGGCGCGCTGACCAGCGGAACCAGCCCTGTTCTGGCCGATGCCGTGCGCGTCGAGGCGCCGCAGGTGCCGGGCTTCGCCGATGTCGTCGAGCGCGTTTCTCCCGCCGTTGTCAGCGTCAAGGTCAAGGCCAAGATCAGCCCGGCCGCCGATGATGGCTCCGACCCGTCCGACGACCAGGATGGCATGAACAACCTGCCCAACAATCCACAGCTGCGCCGCTTCTTCAAGGAATTCCGTGGCTTTGGTGACCAGGACGGCCAGGGTGGCGGCAACAGGCGCTTCAGCCACCGCGACCGCAACAACGACCAGCCGCGGCCGGTTGCTCAAGGGTCCGGCTTCTTCATCTCGGATGACGGCTATCTCGTCACCAACAACCACGTCGTTTCGGAAGGCTCGGCCTTCACCGTGGTGATGCATGACGGCAAGGAGCTCGACGCCAAGCTGATCGGCACCGACCCGCGCACCGATCTCGCCGTGCTTAAGGTCGACGGCGTCGGCAAGTTTACCTATGTCGACTTCGCCGATGACTCCAAGGTTCGCGTCGGCGACTGGGTGGTGGCCGTCGGCAATCCGTTCGGCCTTGGTGGAACCGTCACCGCCGGCATCGTCTCCGCCCGCGGCCGTGACATCGGCGCTGGCCCTTATGACGACTTCATCCAGATCGACGCATCGGTCAACCGCGGCAATTCTGGCGGTCCGACCTTCAACCTCAACGGCCAGGTCGTCGGCATCAACACCGCGATCTTCTCGCCGTCAGGCGGCAGCGTCGGCATCGCCTTCGACATTCCCGCTTCGACCGCCAAGCAGGTCGTTCAGGACCTGATGAAGAGCGGTTCCGTGCAGCGCGGCTGGCTCGGTGTGGAAATCCAGCCGGTCACCTCCGACATCGCTGAGTCGCTTGGTCTGAAGTCCAACAACGGCGCACTGGTTTCCAGTGCCCAGGACGATGGTCCCGGCAAGAAGGCGGGCATCACGGCCGGTGACGTGATCACCCAGGTCGACGGCAAGGATGTCGCTTCGCCGAAGGAACTGGCCCGGCTGATCGGCGCCTATTCGCCTGGCAAGTCGGTCGACGTCACCGTGTGGCGCGACGGCAAGAGCCAGACGGTCAAGGTCGATCTCGGCAAACTGCCCTCGAACGACAAGCAGGCCTCTGTCGACCAGCAGCAGCCCGCCGCCCCGGCCAAGCCCGACACGCTGGCCGATCTCGGCCTGACCGTTACCAAGTCTGAAAACGGCAAGGGACTGGTGGTGACCGATGTCGATCCCGACAGCGATGCCGCCGATCGCGGTATCCAGCCGGGCGACGTCATCACATCGGTCAATTCGACCGAAGTGAACGGCACCGACGACGTCACCAAGGCGATGACCGATGCAGTCAACTCCGGCCGCAAGGCAGTGCTGATGCAGATCACCCGCGACGACACCAATCGTTTCGTCGCGCTGCCCGTCGCCAAGGGCTGAGGTCGGTCCCGGAGCGTTCTCTCGGCCTTTCCAGGTGGGTGAGGGCGTTCCGGCGGCAGGTTGGACTTTTCCAGTGCGGCAGTTTCAACACCCCGAGCCGCCGTACGGGAAAGCATGGAGGAGCGCGCGTTAGTCAGTCATCGCGCCTTCCCCCGGCGGCAGCGGGCTTCCCATCGTCCGCTGCCGCACACTTTCTAAAGCGCTTCCGCGATCCGATGCAAACGACATCGGCGGCGAGCAGCTTTATCGCGCACGGCTTCGGGCAATCTTGATGGCGGTGCGCTTTGGCAAAGGCCACAATGCAGATGTCTGCCACTCAACCTTCCGGCGAAATCGCGTATAACAGCCCTATGAAGATTCTCGTCATAGAAGACGATCGCGAGGCTGCGGATTACTTGCAGAAAGCCTTTGCCGAGGCGGGTCACACCGCTCATGTCGCCGGTGACGGCGAAACCGGCTTTGCGCTCGCCGACGCCGGCGACTACGACGTGATGGTGATCGACCGGATGATGCCGCGTCGCGACGGCCTGTCGGTCATTGCCGGTCTCCGGTCCAGGGGCAACACGACGCCGGTGCTGATCCTGTCGGCGCTCGGCGAGGTCGATGATAGGGTCACGGGGCTGCGCGCCGGCGGCGACGACTACCTGACGAAACCCTATGCCTTCTCCGAGCTTCTCGCCCGCGTCGAGGTGCTGAACCGGCGCGCCAGTGCCAAGGAAGCCGAAACCGTCTACCGCGTCGGCGATCTCGAACTCGACAGGCTGTCGCATTCGGTCCGCCGTGCGTCACGCGAGATAACGCTGCAGCCGCGTGAATTCCGCTTGCTCGAATATCTGATGCGGCATGCCGGCCAGGTGGTGACGCGCACCATGCTGCTGGAAAATGTCTGGGACTACCATTTCGATCCGCAGACCAATGTCATCGACGTCCATGTCTCCCGGCTGCGCGGCAAGATCGAGAAGGGCTTCGACAAGCCCATCCTGCATACGGTTCGCGGCGCCGGCTATATGCTGAAGAGCGGCTAGCTGCGGCATGGCTCTTTCCGTGCCAGCCATCATGAAGACGACGGCAGCCCGGCTTTCGGCGCTCTACTTCCTGCTCTTCGCGCTGTGCGCGGTGGCGCTCGTCTTCTACATGACGTCGCTGTCGGCGCGAATGCTGACCGCGCAGACGCAGGAGACCATCAATGACGAAGTGCTCGGCCTTGCCCGCGCCTACCAGCGCGGTGGCCTGCCGATCCTGGTGCGCGTGGTGGAACAGCGCTCGCGCCAGCCCGGCGCCAACCTTTACCTGATCGCCGACGCCAACGGCCAAATCCTGACCGGCAATGTGCAGAGCCTGGAGCCGGGCGTTCTCGAGAACGAAGGCTGGACCAGCAGTCCGTTCTCTTATCAGCGCTTTGGCGAGGGAGAGCTCGAGCGCCTGCGCAACCTTCCCGCCGAGCAGGGTACCACCACCCAATCCGAGCAGAACGATGCGCAGGCGCAGGGCGAAAAGGGCCACAACGCCATTGCGCTGGTGCTGCGGCTGCCGAACCAGATGATCATGCTGGTCGGCCGCGACCTTGGCGAGCCGGAGCGGTTTCGTGCGGTCATCCGCCGTGCGCTGATGCTGGCGCTCGGCATGATGGGGCTGGGCGGATTGCTGATCTGGTTTTTTGTCGGCCGCGCCGCGCTGAAGCGCATCGACAGCGTGTCGGAAGCCAGCCGCCGCATTATGGGCGGCGATCTGTCGGGCAGGCTGCCGGTGACGGGGGTTGGCGATGAGTTCGACCGGCTCTCCGAAAATCTCAATGCCATGCTGGCCAGGATCGCCGCGCTGAATGAAGGCTTGAAGCAGGTTTCCGACAACATCGCGCATGATCTGAAGACGCCGCTGACCCGGCTGCGCAACCGGGCCGAAGCGACGCTTTCGGGCAAGCAAAAGCCTACCGACTACCGGCAGGCGCTGGAAGGCACCATTGCCGAGTCAGACCAGTTGATAAAAACCTTCAACGCCATCCTGATGATCTCCCGGCTGGAGGCTGGCTACTCCTCGGAGAACACCAACCGCGTCGATCTGGCGGAGGCCGTGCGCGATGTCGTCGAACTCTACGAGCCGGTGGCGGAAGAGGCAGGCGTGTCACTGGAAGCAGACGCGCGCGAGGCGGTGTCCGTCAACGGCAACCGCGAACTGATCGGCCAGGCGCTGTCGAACATCGTCGACAACGCCATCAAATATTCCACCGGCGCCAATGCCCAGCCGGCGGTGCGCGTCACGCTCGAGCGAGCCGGTGCGGACGTTCGCCTGTCCGTTGCCGACAATGGACACGGCATTCCCGACGATGGCGACCGCGCCCGCGCCACGGAACGTTTCGTGCGGCTGGAGAAGAGCCGTTCGCAGCCGGGTTCCGGTCTTGGCCTCAGCCTCGCCAAGGCGGTCATGACGTTCCACAATGGCCGGCTTGAACTCTTGCCTGGCAATCCTGGACTATCCGTGGTCATGAGTTTCCCGGCTCGGGAGGATCACTGATGAGCACTGCAGCGAAGCGGGTGGAGACTGGATGGCTGCTGAAGCCGGCTGCCAAGCTTGCTCCGCTCGACAAGGACCGTGCGCGGTTGGAACTGGCCGAGATCGCTTCCGCCGCGCGCGAAGAAGGACTGACGCGGCTGGCCAAGTTCCTGGCAGGCAAAGGGGAGGGCCAGGATTTCCTTGCCGCCGTCTTCGATCTGTCGCCGTTCCTGCGTGATACCGCACGTCGCCGGCCGCAAATCCTGGACGGGCTGTTCGAGCAGACGATCGAGGCTCGGCTGAAGGCGATCGGCGCCGCCATCGACCAGGTGCATCTAACCGAAGCAGTCTCGGAATCCGGCCTGATGATGGAGCTGCGCCAGTGGAAGGCGGAGGCGCATTTCCTGATCGCGCTGGCCGATCTTGCCGGCGAGGCCGAAACGGCGCTGACGGTCCGGCGATTGAGCGATCTTGCAGACGCCTGCACCCGTGCGGCCGTCGACTTCCTGCTGCGTGACGCGCATGGCCAGGGCAAACTCAAACTGCCGGATGTCGGCAATCCATCGAAACAGTCGGGCTGGATCCTGCTCGGCATGGGCAAGCTCGGCGCGCATGAGCTGAATTTTTCCTCCGACATCGATCTGGTGGTTTTCTTCGATCCGGAAGCGCCCGCCGTCGTCGATCCGCTCGACGCCACCGAGTTGTTTTCGAGGCTGACGCGCCGCCTGGTGCGCATCCTGCAGGACCGCACCGAACACGGTTATGTCTTCCGCACCGATCTGAGACTGCGCCCAGACCCCGGTTCGACACCGCTGGCGATCCCGGTCGAGGCGGCACTGCGCTACTATGAAGCACGCGGCCAGAACTGGGAGCGCGCCGCGATGATCAAGGCACGGCCGGTGGCAGGCGATCTGGCCGCGGGTGCGGCCTTCCTCAAGGAGTTGCAGCCCTATATCTGGCGCAAATACATGGACTACGCGGCGATTGCCGACGTCCATTCGATCAAGCGCCAGATCCACGCCCACAAGGGCCATGGCGAGATTGCGGTCAAAGGCCACAACGTCAAGCTTGGCCGCGGCGGCATTCGAGAGATCGAGTTCTTCGTCCAGACCCAGCAGCTCATCGCCGGCGGACGCTTCCCTGAACTGCGTGGCCGCGAGACCGTGCCGATGCTCGGCGAGCTTGCGACCCGCGGCTGGATCACCGCCGAGGCGCGCGATGCGCTCGCCCGCCAGTACTGGTTCCTGCGCCGCGTCGAACACGCCGTGCAGATGGTTGCCGACGAGCAGACGCACACGCTGCCGGAAGATGATGAAGGCCTGGAGCGCATCGCCTACATGCTCGGCTTTGCCGATGCTTCTGCCTTTTCTCAAGCGTTCCGTGCCTCGCTGCAGCAGGTCGAACGTCACTACGCGGCACTGTTCGAAACAGCACCCGAACTGTCGACCGGCATCGGCAACCTGGTCTTCACCGGCGATGTCGACGATCCCGATACGCTGCAGACCTTGCACGGGCTCGGCTTCCAGCGGCCAAGCGACATCTGCCGTGTCATCCGTGGCTGGCATTTCGGCCGCTATCGCCTCACCCAGTCGGCGGAGGCACGCGAGCGGCTGACGGAACTGACGCCGGCGCTGCTGCGCGCCTTCGGCCAGACGCGCCGGGCCGACGAAGCTCTGATGCGCTTCGACGAGTTTCTCGCCGGCCTGCCGGCTGGCATCCAGCTGTTCTCCCTGCTGCAGTCCAATCCTGCCCTGCTGAAGCTTCTGGCGACGATCATGGGGGCCGCCCCCCGGCTGGCGGCGATCATCACCCGCAGGCCGCATGTCTTCGATGGTTTGCTCGACCCGGCCTTGCTCACCGAACTACCGGACCGCGCCTATCTGTCGGCGCGGCTTTCCGCCTTCGTCGAGGGCGACCGACTTTACGAGGATGTGCTCGACCGGCTGCGCATTTTTGCCTCCGAGCAGAAATTCCTGATTGGTGTCCGGCTGCTCGCCGGCTCGATCGATCCGGCGCGGGCCGGCCGCGCCTTTTCCGATCTGGCGGATCTCACCATCGAGGCTGCGTTGAAGGCGGTGACGGCCGAATTCGCGGCACGCCACGGCATCATTGCCGGCGGCGTGGTTTCGCTGCTCGGCATGGGCAAGCTCGGCAGCCGCGAGTTGACTGCCGGATCGGATGTCGACCTGATCCTGCTCTACGACCACGCGCCGGATGCCGAAGAGTCCAACGGCGACAAGCCGCTGGCGCCTTCGCATTACTACACCCGCATGACGCAAAGGCTGATCGCGGCGGTGTCCGCGCCGACGGCGGAGGGCGTGCTCTACGAACTCGACCTGCGCCTGCGGCCGTCCGGCAACAAGGGGCCGGTGGCCACCCATATCGATGCCTTCAAGAAATACCAGCGCCAGGAAGCCTGGACCTGGGAACACATGGCGCTGGCCCGCGCCCGCGCCATTGCCGGCGACGCCAGCCTGTGCGGCGAGGTTGAAGCGGAAGTGGCGACGGTGCTTGGACAGCCGCGCGACGCCGCCAAGGTGATGGCCGAGGCTGCGGACATGCGGGCCATGATCGAGAAGGAAAAGCCGCCGCGCGATCTCTGGGACATCAAGCTTATTCCCGGAGGATTGATCGATCTGGAATTCATCGCCCAGGTGGCCGTCATCACCGGGCAGGTCGAGACCGGGCGCCGCGCCACCGGCACCGCCGAGATCCTGTCGCGCCTCGCACCGGGCTTCGCCGATGCCGGGATAAGGCAGGAGCTTGGCGATGCCTACGCGCTCTATCTTGCACTGACCCAGATGACGCGGCTGTGCCTCACCGGAGCCTTTGAGCGCGACGACGTTCCGCCGGGGCTTTCGGATCTGCTTCTGGCGGTGACCGACTTGCCGGATTTCGGTGTGCTGGAAGCACACCTCAAGGAGACGTCGCAGAAGGTCAGGAAGGACTTTGATCTTTTGTTTCGTTCGGGATCACCGTGAAGCGATCGTCCCTTGGAATTGAAGACGTTTCGTGTTTCCAGTCTCATGCAGCTACTCTGTTCGCCGAATCTGCCGGAGCGCGCGGCGTGCGTGAGCCTGCAAAATTCTCTCCCGCAGATAGGCGTAGAAGCGCGGCGGCAGCATACCATAGTCGAATCGGGACGGTTTGCTTCTCGCGATGGGCCTGAGATCGGGACCCGGCCAGAGGAAGTCATTGGTTTCGGTCACGACGATCCATGACGGCGTGTCATCGAGGCAGAGATGGGCTTTGAGTGGCGCAGGTATTTCTACTGCATCGGCAGGATCAGCCGGTGGCGAGTGTGTGACCGGAACGACCGTTATGACTTCACGGCCCTCCACGACCCGGCGCGCGGCGACAATGGCGCATGGTCGGTTTTTGCGACCTTCTTCGGCACCCTTTCGTGTTCTCTCACCCAGAGGTAAGAATAGGAAATCACCAGACCCGGGATAGGTTTGGGCAGGCTCACGGTGTCCAGTCTTTGAGCATCGCATCGAGCCCGGCATATTCGCTCGGTACGGCGCTTTCGGCGATGGCGTTCAGCGTCTCATCATCCAGTTCTTCCGCGTTACGGGCGACTCGTCCCTTGACCAACACCTCGAACATCGCCGCCGACAGGAGTACCGTGTGGGTCCGGCCATTCTTTGTGATTGCGACCGGCGCACGCTGGGCAGCGTCCTGAAAACGCCCGACATTCTGCTGGAATTCTGTTGAAGTCACTCGCATGACAAAGTCTACCTTTCTTATCTAAGGTGGATAAAATAGATAACTTTGTCAAAGCGTTTCACCTCGCGTCCATGAGGTGGGATCAGGCCTGGGATGGTGATAAAATATTCACGCTGCAACCTTGATCGCCGGCACGGCCCTCTTCACCGGAATGCGCACCGACACGATCGTGCCGACACCTTCGCTCGACCGGATCTTCAGCGCGCCGCCCTGAAGCTCGGCCAGCGAACGTGAGATGGCAAGGCCAAGGCCAGACCCGGCATGGCTCTTGGAGAACTGGTTCTGCACCTGCTCGAAGGGCCGTCCTAGCTTGCCGAGCGCCTCCTTGGGAATGCCGCAGCCATTGTCCTCGATCGTCAGCACCAGCGCGCCGGATGTGTTGCGGGCCCTGACCGATATGTGGCCGCCCTGGCCGGTGAATTTCACCGCATTGGACAAAAGGTTGATGACGATCTGCTTGATCGCGCGGCGATCGGCGACCAGCGTCAGCGCATCGGCAATGCGCGTTTCCACGGTGATGGCCTTTTGCGCCGCCTGCAGCGAGACGACGCGAACCGTTTCGCTGATCAGCGGGCCAAGATCGATCTCTTCCCGGTCCAGCGAAAACTGGCCGGCCTCGATCTTGGACATGTCGAGAATGTCGTTGATGACGCCCAGGAGATATTTGCCGCTGCTGTTGATGTCGGTGGCATATTCTTCGTAGCGCTCCGATCCGAGCGGGCCGAACAGCCCTTGTTCCATCAGTTCGGAGAAGCCGATGATCGCGTTCAGCGGCGTGCGCAACTCATGCGACATGTTGGCCAGGAATTCGGATTTGGCCCGGTTCGCCGCTTCGGCCCGTTCGGTTTCCTTCATGTATTTGCGGTTGAGGTCGACCAGTTCGCGCGAGCGCTCCTCTTCGGCCCGCCGCGCGAGGCTGAGATCATGGATCGTTGCCATCAGCCGGCGCTCGCTGTCGACCAGCTTCTCCTGGTGCAGCTTGATCTGGGTGATGTCGGAGCCGACCGAGACGATGCCGCCGTCCCGGGTCTTCAGTTCGTTGACCTGCAGCCAGCGGCCATCGGCCAGCTGCCGCTCGAAAGTGGCGCCGCCCTGCAGACCGCTGGTGTGGGCAAGCCGCCGTTCGGAAGCAAAGGCCAGCATGCGTTCTTCCAGCGCCGCGCGCGCGGTGCCCGGCATCACGTCGCGGTCCGAAAGCCCGTTGTCCTGCTGGTATTTGGAATTGCACATGATCAGGCGCTGCGTCGAATCCCACAGCACGAAGGATTCGTTGATGTTCTCGATCGCCGTTCTGAGGCGAAGGTCGGCAGCCTCGGAACGCAGCGCCAGATGACGCTGTTCGGTGACGTCGACGGCAATTCCGATCAGCTGGATCTCCGGGGCTTCCGGATCGATGACCTGCGCCCGTGCGCGCATCCAGATCCATTGGCCGTCGGCGTGGCGCATGCGGAACACCTGGTCGATGTGGTCGATCTCGCGTGCGACGATTCTGTTGGCGAGCTCGAACAGGTCGCCGTCCTCGGGATGGATGATCTGATCGACCTCGCCGAAGGACAGCATCGTGTCGCAGGGTTTGTAGCCGAGCATGTCGTACATCGAGCGCGACCAGTACATCTTGCCGCGCACCATGTCCCAGTCCCACAGGCCGCAGCGGCCGCGAACCAGCGCCATGTCGATGCGCTGATGCGCTTCGAGGTAGATGCGGTCGGCCGCCTGCGCACGCGCGGCCTGGCCGAAATAGGCATAGAGGATGACGATCAGCACGCCGGCCGTCAGCACGAACAGGGTGACGTTCAGCGAAACGGTCTTGCGCCAGGCATCGAAAACCGCGTCCTGTGGCACCAGGGCCGCCGATGCGCCCTTTCCGCCATCCGCCAGGCTGACCGCGGCGTACCAGTCCCGTCCGCCGATGTTGACGTCCATGACGCCGGCACGATCGCCGAACATGAACAAGGGCTGGCCGCCCTCGACGAGGCCGTCCAGCGAATGGCCCTGCCATGGCATCGAGCGCGGCGTCACCGCGACGATCTTGAAAGCGCTGTCGGTGATGACAAGCACATGGCTGCGGCCCATCGCGCCCTGACGGCTGGTGGTCTCCAGCAGATCCTGTATGGCGCCGGGCACCGTTTCCGAGGTGGTGGCGAGCGAACTGGCCAACTGGCCCGCCGCCAGCGTCAGGATCGCCTTGGCATTGCGCTCGACATCGTCGCGCTCGTTCATCAGTGACAGCACGCGCAGCGCTGCGATGACGATCAGGAAGGTGATGATGAGGGCGGGTATTGATCGGCGCAGCAGCGGCTCGGCGGCCAGAAGCCGCCGGTAGGCCGGTTCGGCGATGAGCCGCGTATTCCCGGCAAGACCGTCGCCGCGCGTCTCGCGATGCGCAAAAACCGTCCCTCCGGGCGCGCCCCACGCGTCCGCCTTCGCCATAAATGGCACTCCCCGAATTTGCCTATGCTGCTTGGCGATCCGGCAAACGCCGCACATCCGAATCGTCAGTAAAGAATCAAAGGTGATTCGCCTTGTCCAGTGGTCCGGCGAAAAAAGATTAAAAATCGACTAAAATAACGCCGAAACGGCCCAATGTCTCTTGCCGGGCGCCCGCTTATGCCAGCGTACGCTCGACAATATCCCGCAGATCCGCCGATAGGTTTTCGGCGCCGGCGATCGACAGCAGCGCTTCCCTGGCCTTGGCTTGCCGCAAAGGTTCGAGCGAACGCCACGATCTGAGCGCCGTCGCCAGCCTGGCTGCCACTTGCGGGTTGCCCTTTTCAACCTCGAGCACAGTCTGAGCAAAGAACCAGTAGCCTTCGCCGTCAGCACGATGGAAGCCGGTCTGGTTGGCGCTGGAGAAGGTGCCGATCAGCGAGCGAACTCGATTCGGATTGCCCATCGAGAAGGCCGGGTGGTTGGTCAGGGCCTTCACGGTGTCGACGGTTTGCGGCCCCGGAACGCTGGCCTGGATCTGGAACCATTTGTCCATGACCAGCGGGTCGGACCCATAGGTCGTCTCGAAAGCCGCCAGCGCCTCGACCGCCTCGGGCGAACCGTGGTGACGATGCGCGAGCACGGCAAGTGCTGCCGCGCGGTCGGTCATGTTGGTCGCCGACTGGAAATGCCCGGCGGCGAGTGCTGCTCCACCCGGCTGCAGCGACAGATAATCCAGCAAGGTGTTGCGCAAGGCGCGTCGTCCGGCGCTCGCCGCGTCGAGGCTGAACGCTTCTCTGTCGGCAAGGCTGCGGTAGAGGCCCGAAAAAACGTCCCGGTTCGCAGTGCCGATCGCCAGCGCCAGTGCCTCGCGAGCCGCATAGATGGCATCGGGGTCGATGTTCCTGCCGATGTCGCGGGCGATGTCGGCTTCGCCGGGCAATGCCAGCGCCAGTGCTCGATAGGCCGGCTCCAGCGTCTCGTCACCGGCGATGCTGCCGGCGAGTTCGATCAGCCGCGGTGCAAAGGCCGGCTGCTTGCCGCCGAGGACCTCGCGGAAGGCTGATATCAGTGCATCGGTCAGCAATGTGTTGAAGGCCTGCCAGCGCGAGAAGGCGTCGCTGTCATGGCGGGCGAGAAAGAACTGGTCGTCGGCTTTCTGCTCGACGGACAATGTCACCGGCGCCGAAAAGCCGCGGTTGAGCGACACGGCCGGGCGCTCGGTGACGCCTGAAAACCGCACCATGTGGCGGCGCTTGCGGATATGGATGACGCCGTCCTCGACGCTGGCGCCTTCGACGCCGCTATACGGCACAGGCTTGCCGCCGGCGCCGATCAGGCCGAAAGCCAGCGGGATGTGCATCAGCCGCTTGCGGCTTTCGGACGGTGTCGGCGGCACCGACTGCTCGATTTCGAGCGTGAATTCTTGCGCGGCCGGATTGTGCGTCGAACTGATCGTCAGGTTCGGCGTGCCTGCCTGATGATACCAGAGCGCGAACTGCGACAGGTCGCGGCCGGACGCATCCTCGAACACCTTGATGAAATCCTCGATCGTCGCCGCGTCACCGTCGTGTCGCTCGAAATAGAGGTCCATGCCGGCGCGAAAGACGTCGGCACCGAGAATTGTGCGGATCATGCGCACCACTTCGGAGCCCTTCTCGTAGACCGTCGCCGTGTAGAAATTGTTGATTTCGCGGTAGCGGCGCGGCCGCACCGGATGCGCCAGCGGACCTTGGTCCTCGGGAAACTGGTGGGCGCGCAAGGTGCGCACTTCGGCGATGCGCTTGACCGCGCGCGAACGCTGGTCGGCAGAGAATTCGTGATCGCGGAAAACCGTCAGGCCTTCCTTCAGGCAGAGCTGGAACCAGTCGCGGCAAGTGATTCTGTTGCCTGTCCAATTGTGGAAATACTCATGCGCGATGATCGCCTCGATATTGGCGAAATCGGCGTCCGTCGCGGTCTCCCGGTCGGCCAGCACATATTTGTCGTTGAAGATGTTAAGGCCCTTGTTCTCCATCGCGCCCATGTTGAAGTCGGACACGGCGACGATGTTGAAGACGTCGAGATCGTATTCGCGGCCGAACGCCTCCTCGTCCCATTTCATCGACCGCTTCAGAGCATCCATCGCGTAGCCGGCCAGGTTCTCCTTGCCGGGCTCGACATAGATGCCGAGTTCGATCGTGCGGCCCGATAGCGTGACGAAACTGTCCGCAAGCTGGCCGAGATTGCCGGCCACCAGCGCGAACAAATAGGACGGCTTGGGGAAAGGGTCGTGCCACACTGCATAGTGCCAGCCGTCGCCGAGGTCGCCCCTGTCGACCGGGTTGCCGTTGGACAGGAGCAGCGGCGCTTCGTCACGTATTGCCTCTATGCGCACCGTGTAGACGGACAGGATGTCGGGACGATCGAGGAAATAGGTGATGCGGCGAAAGCCCTCGGCTTCGCATTGCGTGCAGTAGACATGGCTCGAGCGGTAGAGGCC
This sequence comes from Mesorhizobium sp. M0518, assembly GCF_040321125.1. Taxonomy (NCBI): domain Bacteria; kingdom Pseudomonadati; phylum Pseudomonadota; class Alphaproteobacteria; order Hyphomicrobiales; family Phyllobacteriaceae; genus Mesorhizobium; species Mesorhizobium sp. M0518. Next base: position 71,550 of record NZ_JAMYQY010000012.1, on the reverse strand, counting down.
CATCAGGGCTTCGTTGCCGGCCGGCGCCACCTCGGTCTCTATGAGCAACTGGAAGCGACGCGCCGCCGGCGGCTTGAGGATGGTCAGTTGATCAGGCGTCGCCAGCAGATCCGCCGGCTTTACCTTCTTGCCGTCGATCTCTATGCGCTTGAGGGTCAGCCCGTCGCCGTCGAGCACCAGCGGTGCCGACACGGAGACGTCGTCACGACGCTCTATCGTGAGCACGGCGGTGACACGCGTTGCGTCTGGCGAAAGGCGGAAGGTAAGGTCGGTTTTCGGAATGAGGTAGTCGTTGGGGCGATAGTCTTCGAGTTTGAAGACCTGGCCGGTGTCCGTGCGCATTCCGTGGGTTTTCCTGTCGATTGCGTTGGCGGCGGATTGTGTCCGCTGGTCCAAGAAATTTGAAGTCCGCGCTCTTTACACGAAACCGCCCCTCGACAAAACTGAGGCAATGCCTATTTCAGGCGTTCCTTCTCCTGTCATCATCACGAGGCATCCATGACCGTCGTCACACCGAAATTCGGCATGGGCGCATCCGTGCTGCGGCGCGAGGATGCCGCCTTCATCCAGGGCCAGGGCCGCTATACCGACGACATCCAGCCGGCTGGCGTCCTGCATGGCTATGTCCTGCGCTCGCCGGTCGCCAAGGCCAGCTTCACCATCGGTTCGACCGAGGCGGCGAAGGCGGCACCTGGCGTCCATCTGGTGCTGACCGGCAAGGATCTTGCCCATCTCGGCGATCTGAAATCCGGCGTCATGCAGGAACAGCCGGACGGCACCAAGGCTCCGACGCGCGACATCCCGATCCTGTGCCGCGACCGCGTCAACTATGTCGGCGATGCCGTTGCCTTCGTCGTCGCCGACAGCCGAGCCTTGGCGCAGGATGCCGCCGAACTGATCGATGTCGACTACGACGGCGAAGACGCGGCCTCGGGGACGGCAAATGCACTTGCCGAAGGCACGCCGCTGGTCTGGCCGGAGCTTGGTTCCAACCGCGCCTTCAGCTACCACATGGGCGACAGGAAAAAGACCGAAGCGGCTTTCGCCAAGGCCGCCCATGTCACCCGCATCGAGTTCGTCAACAACCGGCTGGTGTGCAACTACATGGAGCCGCGCTCCGCGATCGGCGAATGGAACGTTGAGGAGAAGCGCTTCGTGCTGACCACCGGGTCGCAAGGCGTGCACTCCATGCAGTATATCCTGGCCAGCGTGTTCAAGATCAAGAAAGACCAGCTGCGCGTCATCACGCCTGATGTCGGCGGTGGTTTCGGGCCGAAGAGCTTCGTCTACCGCGAATATCCGCTGGTGCTGGAAGCGGCAAAGCGGCTTGGCCGCCCGGTGAAATGGGCGGGCGACCGCACCGAACACTTCCTGACCGACGCGCAAGGCCGAGACAATTTCGTGAAGGCCGAGATGGCGCTGGACAAGGACGGCCGCTTTCTCGGCATGAAGGTGGACCTGCTCGCCAACATCGGCGCCTATATCTCGCAATACGGTCCGTTCATCCCCTATATCGGCGTCACCATGTCGACCGGCGTCTATGATATCCAGGCGCTCGACGTCTCGGTGACCGGCCTCTACACCAACACCTGCCCGGTCGATGCCTATCGCGGTGCCGGCCGACCGGAAGCAGCCTTCCTGCTGGAAAAGCTGGTCGATGCCTGCGCCCACGATCTCGGCCTGCCTGTCGAGGAGATCCGCCGCCGCAACTTCATCCGGCCGGAGCAATTTCCCTATCGGACGCAAACCGGCCGCCTCTACGACACCGGTGAATTCGAAGGCCATATGGAGCGCGCCATTGAGCAATCCGAATGGAAAGCGTTTCCGGAGCGGCTGGCGCAATCGAAGGCCGGCGGAAAAATCCGCGGTCTCGGCATGGCGACCTATATCGAGGCCTGTGCCTTTCCGGGCTCCGAACCGGCCTTCGTCGAACTCAATGGCGATGGCACGGTGACGCTGAAGATCGGCACCCAGACCAACGGGCAGGGGCACGCCACCGCCTATGCACAGTTCCTGTCGGAAAAGCTCAATCTCGACATCGACAAGATCCATGTCCGCCAGGGCGACACCGACGAATTGAAGGCCGGCGGTGGCACTGGCGGCTCGCGCTCCATTCCGCTGGGGGGTGTATCGGCTTCCCGCGCGGGCGAGGATCTGGCCAACAAGATCAAGCGCATCGCAGCCGACGAACTGGAGGCTTCTGCCGGCGACATTGAGCTGTCTGATGGTGTTGCCCGCATCGTCGGCACCGATCGCTCGATCGATTTTTCCGCTATCGCCAAGGCCGCCAAGACATCAGACGATCTCAAGGGCTTTGGCGAGTTCGTGCAGGACGAATGCACCTATCCCAACGGCACCCATATCTGCGAGGTCGAGATCGATCCCGACACCGGCGCGACCGAGATCGTCCGCTACACCATCGTCGACGATTTCGGCGTCACCGTGAACCCGATCCTGCTCGCCGGCCAGGTGCATGGCGGCGTCGTGCAAGGTATCGGCCAGGCACTGACCGAGGACACTATCTATGGCGAGGATGGACAGCTTTTGACGGCGAGCTTCATGGATTACGCCATGCCGCGCGCCGACAATTTCCCGTTCTTCCATTTCGAGACCCGCAACGTGCCTTCGACCACCAATGCACTCGGCATCAAGGGCGCGGGCGAGGCCGGCACCATCGGCTCGACGCCTGCGGCACTCAATGCGGTGACCGACGCGCTCTGGCGCGCTTATGGCGTCAAGCACATCGACATGCCGGCAACGCCGGCGCGTATCTGGACGACGATCCGGGAAGCGTCGGGAGCGTGAGAGCAGGCCCCGGCAGCCCCTCGGCCACAGCCGGCGATGATGCCGGCGGGCACGACACGCTTACCGGCATCATGCTCAAGATCGTGTCGGTGGCGGTCTTCGTCGGAATGCAGACCTGCATCAAAGCCGCAGGCACGGTTCCGGCCGGCCAGATTGTCTTCTTCCGCTCTTTCTTCGCCATCTTCCCGATCATCGCCTTCCTGGCCTTCAGGAAAGAACTCGGCACTGCCTTCACCACCAGGCGTCCGTTCAACCACATCGCCCGCGGCCTTGTCGGCGTCTGCGCCATGGGGCTCGGCTTTTTTGCGTTGACCCGGCTGCCGCTGCCGGAAGCGATCACGCTGAACTACGCGCAGCCGCTGCTGGTGGTGGTGTTCAGCTCGATCTTCCTCGGCGAGGCCATCCGTGTCTATCGCTGGAGCGCGGTCGCGGTCGGCCTGGTCGGCGTGCTGATCATCTCCTGGCCGGAACTGACGCTGCTGAGTTCCGACGAGGCGCTCGACGATCAGGAAGTGCTTGGCGTCATGGCCGCTCTTGTCGCGGCGGCGATCTCGGCCGTCGCCATGCTCTTGGTGCGCAATCTCGTGCAAAGCGAGCGCACAGCGACCATCGTGCTGTGGTTTTCGGTGACGGCAAGCGTCATGTCGCTGCTGTCGCTGCCATTCGGCTGGCAGGCGCTGACGCCGCTCCAGGCAGCTCTCCTTGTTGCCGCCGGCTTCTGCGGCGGCCTCGGCCAGATCCTGATGACGGCGGCCTATCGCCATGCCGAGGCCTCGGTGGTGGCGCCGTTCGAATACACCTCGATGATCCTCGGCGTCGTCGTCGGCTATCTCGTCTTCGGCGACGTCGCCACGCTCCATATGCTTGTCGGCGGCCTGATCGTCGTCGCCGCCGGCATCTTCATCATCTGGCGCGAACGCCAGCTTGGCCTGGAGCGCACCCGCACGCGCAAGGCGTCTTTGCCTGAAGGGTGATTACGACAGCTCGGCTCGCTCCTTCGCCAACCGAACCAGCACTGTCCTCGTCTGTTCATCGGCGGGGAAAAACGATTCGATCGCCAGTTCCGAAAGCGTCACGTCGAGCGGCGTGCCGAAGACAGTGATGGTGCTGATGAACGACAGCACCTGATCGCCATGCGCCAGCCTGAGCGGATGCACGATGGCATTCGGCTCGACGGACACCGGCCGGCTGCCTTTCAAGCCGGACGGGTAACTGCGCAATTCGCGCTCCAATTCGACCAGCACAGGGTCACCGCTCGCGTCGTTCTGGTGTTTCAGGCGCTCGAGCAGATGCGTTCGCCATTCCTGAAGGTTGACGATGCGCGGTGCGATGCCGCCGGGATGCAGGCTGAGGCGAAGCACGTTGACCGGCGGCGTCAGCAGCGAAGCCTCGCTGACATCGTCAAGGAAGGGTGCAATGGCGGCATTGGCCGAAACCAGGTTCCAGTGGCGGTCGACGGCGAGTGCCGGGAAAGGCTCGTGGCCTTTGAGGACGATCTCGACGGCCGCCATCGCCGGCGCCAGCGTCGTGTCGGTCAGGGAGCGTTCGCCGAAGCTGGGCGCAAAACCGGCGGCGAGCAGCAATTGATTGCGTTGCCTCAGCGGTATCGACAATTGCTCGGCCAGATGCAGCACCATGTCGCGCGAGGGCGCGGCGCGGCCGCTTTCGACGAAGCTCAGATGCCGCTGCGAGATCTCGGCCTCCATGGCGAGGTCGAGCTGCGACATGCGGCGGCGGGTGCGCCATTCGCGAATGAGGCTGCCGGCGGACGTTTGGGGTGTTGTCATGAGGCATGATTAGGTCGAGAGCAGACGTATTTCAATTACCTCGGAGGTTATCGGTACGGCATCCATGTCGGAGATTGGCTACTCGCCAAGCCTCAGCCAACTTCCCGCAGCTTTGCCTTCACCTCGAGAAAATCCCGCCACGCCAGCTTCTTGTGCGCGGGCGTTCGCAAGAGATAGGCCGGGTGCAGCGTCGGCATTGCCGGAATGGCGATGCCGGATGCCGTCGTGTGGACGCGCCAGTTGCCGCGCAGCCGCAGGATGCCTTCACTCGTATTGAGCAGGGTTTTTGCCGACGGACCGCCAAGGTTGATCAGCACCTTCGGATTGACCAGTTCGATCTGCCGCTCGATGAATGGCCGGCAGATCTCGGTTTCGTGCGGCGTCGGCGTGCGATTGCCCGGCGGCCGCCACGGAATGACATTGGCGATATAGACCGAAGTGCGGTCGAGCCCGATCGCCGCCAGCATGCGGTCGAGCAGCCGGCCCGATCGGCCGACGAAGGGCAGGCCCTCGATGTCCTCGTCGCGGCCGGGTGCCTCGCCGACCAGCATGACGGCGGCTTCCGGGTTGCCGTCGGCGAACACCAGGTTCTTGGCGGTGGCCTTGAGATTGCAGCCGTCGAACGCCGCCATGTGCTGGCGAAGCTCGTCAAGCGTTGTTGCCGTCGTTGCCAATTGGCGGGCAAGTGCTGCCTGAATTTCGTCGGGAACCGTGGCCGACGGTGCGCGCAAAACAGGTGGCGCATTTGGCCTGTCGCCCCCTTCGGGGCGATTTGTCGAACGCTGCTGTGCGGCGGTGCCGCCCGCAGGCGCCGCGGTCGGCGCGCGCTCCGCCGGCTTTGGCGCAACCTCGGCAAACCGGTTCACCGGCTGGTCTTCAAGCGCCTCGTCGACGCCCGCGCTGGCATAAAAGGCCAGCAGGTCGGCAATATCAGGTCTGTTGTTTGGGGAAGCAGCAGTCATGGATTCACATTCGTCCGCGTGGCGGCAATTTGCAAGGCTGGCCTCTTGCTCCACCCCGTCGGTATGCGCGGATCCTGCACCAGATAGAAGGTCCATCTGGGCGTATAGTCGGTCATCAGGAAGGCGTGCACTTTTATCCCACGTGTCCATGCATCAAGAGTGGACCCGGAATGCGCACCTTCACCGAATGTATGCGTTCCAAACATGAGTCGAACAACGGAATTGCTGGACAGCGGTCAAAGGAAATAGTGCACTCTCACCGCATACTTGGGCGGCGCGCTGGTGGCAGGCTGAGATTCGGAGTAAAAGACAAGTGTGCGGGTGTCTGCACTTACACAGATCGGATATTGTAATGGCAACGGAGAAAATCGACAAACCAGAGGATTTCATAAATTCCTTTTCATTCCACGATGTTAGTTTGGACCGAATAAATATCGATTTCGATAGTCAGACTGCGAAGCTGGTTACACCGGATATGAATTGGAATTACGAAGGCAGCTGTGGATATGTTAAGAGACCGTGCAGCTTAATATTTGGAGGGGCAACCGCGTATTTCATAGACGTTATTGATTTGGAAGGAGTAAGAATAGGAGACATGAGCACAAATCTCATAGGCGAATTGATTTTGGCAAATATTAATCTTAATCTTGGGGGCGGCAGCTCTGGCCGGGGGCGAGGTCGTGGCAGTATTAGTTTTATGTTTAAAGCTCTTGAAATAGCCGACATGTAATACCCGCCCCTACCGCCACGGGCGTCTCTCAGCGAATGGATCGGAATCACACCCTGCGGCCCGCGCCTTCCAATGTGCTGGCCACGCGTCTGTCGAGCGGTAGCGCCGAGATCGAGGTGCAGCCGAATTTCGAACCGGTGTCCTACGTGATCAGCGATCTGACCGTCGTCACGCGGCTGCAGGGGATTCGGGGCTGATCGACCTCAACGCCGCTGACCAACCTGCTTGCCCAGCGTTTCGCCTCGCTTGGCGTTGATCCGGAGACGGCCAACTAGTTGGCGATCACAGTCGAATATTCCCGCAGCGGCGCCCGCATCTTTGCCGCAGCCGGGAGCGCAGGGAGCCACCGTTCGCGTGCCGGCATCGCTTAGATACCGGCATATTTCACCCCGTCGGTATGCGCGGATCCTGCACCAGATAGAAGGTCCAGCGCGGCGTGTAGTCGGTCATCAGGAATTCGAACCTGGCGGTTTTCAGCGGGTCGACCTTGCCATTCCTGAACAGCAGCCGGTCATAGGGTTCGAAATCGCGATCGAAATCGGCGAAATTGCTCGACAAAATATTGTCCGGCGTCTTGTTGCGCTGGTCGAAGGAAAGCCCGTCGCCGAACACGCTCGGCTGGTTCAGGATCTCCTGCAATTCGAACTGGAATTCGATCCAGGCCTGGCCGCTGTTGTTGAGCACCTCGATGCGCATATACATCATGCCGTTGGCGAATTCGCCGGCCTTGCCGAAGGCCTGGATCGGCTTTGTCGTGCGGATCGTCAGCGTCACCGGCGTTGACGAATTCAGCTCTTCGGTGATGACGAACGGATCGTCCTTCGTTCCGATGCCCGAGGCGCCGGTGATGCGGAAGCCGCCAAGCTCGTCGGAGAAGGAGTAGGCGCCTGCCGCCCAGACCTTCACTTCGTCGGCGGCAGCGTGATGCGGCGCCAGCATCAGAAGGGCCAAAAGGAGCGCCCGGCGGATCCGGCCGGGCGGGAAAAGAAAGCGCGTCGATGAAAAGCCGGCTGGCCCAGGAATGCGCATGGCGTGAAGTATGGCCGATAAGCAAGCCGTCGAACAATTAAAAACGCGCGCCTCGCAGGCAATGCCGGGCGAAAAGCAGTCTTCCAGCCTCGCAATGCGCGACTTTTTGGCCAAAACGGCATTGTCACGTATGCGCCGGTTTCCTGTCGTCAATTGATGCGCTATGCAGCGCGGGAGCCAGCAAGATACCCGAATGGGATAAGCCAGTGCGGAGGGGTTGATGAGCGACATCGAACGCGAAAGCATGGAATTCGACGTGGTTATCGTCGGCGCCGGACCGGCGGGCCTCGCCGCTGCCATCCGCCTCAAGCAGGTCAATCCCGAGCTTTCGGTCGTCGTCCTGGAGAAGGGCGGTGAGGTCGGCGCCCATATCCTCTCCGGCGCCGTTGTCGATCCGATCGGCATCGACCGGCTCTTGCCGGGCTGGCGCGATGAGGACGGCCATCCCTTCAAGACGCCGGTCACATCAGACCATTTCCTGGTCCTTGGTCCTGCCGGCTCGTTTCGCCTGCCCAACATGCTGATGCCGCCGCTGATGAACAATCACGGCAACTACATCGTCTCGCTCGGCAATGTCTGCCGCTGGCTGGCGACCAAGGCCGAGGCGCTCGGCGTCGAGATCTATCCGGGCTTTGCCGCTGTCGGCCTGCTCTACAATGAGCAAGGCGCCGTCACCGGCGTCGTCACCGGCGACATGGGCATCGAGAAGGACGGAACGCACGGTCCGGGTTTCGCACCCGGCATGGCGCTGATGGGCAAATATGTGCTGATCGGGGAGGGCGCTCGCGGCTCGCTCGCCAAGCAGCTGATCGCCAGATACAAGCTTTCCGATGGCCGCGAACCGGGCAAATATGGCATCGGCCTGAAGGAACTCTGGCAGGTCAAGCCGGAGAACCACCGGCCGGGCTTGGTCCAGCATTCCTTCGGCTGGCCGCTTGACTTGAAGACCGGCGGCGGCTCGTTCCTCTACCATCTCGAGGACAATCAGGTGGCGGTCGGCTTCGTCCTCCACCTCAATTACAAGAACCCCTATCTGTCGCCGTTCGAGGAATTCCAGCGCTTCAAGACCCATCCGGCGATCAGCGGGACTTTCGACGGCGCCAAGCGCCTCGGCTATGGCGCGCGCGCCATCACCGAGGGCGGCTGGCAGTCGGTGCCGAAACTCTCCTTCCCCGGTGGTGCGCTGATGGGATGTGCGGCGGGCTTCGTCAACGTGCCGCGCATCAAGGGTTCGCACAATGCCGTGCTGTCCGGTATGCTGGCGGCCGAGCATGTCGCAGAGGCGATCGGTGCCGGGCGCGCCAACGACGAACTCGCTTCCTACGAGGAAGCCTGGCGCGCGACCGACATCGGCAAGGATTTGAAGAAGGTGCGCAACGTCAAGCCGCTGTGGTCGCGCTTCGGCACGATCGTCGGTGTCGGCCTCGGCGGCCTCGACATGTGGCTGAACACGCTGTTCGGTGTCTCGCCCTTCGGCACGCTGAAGCATGGCAAGGCCGACTATGCGACGCTCGAGCCTGCCGCCCAGCACAAGAAGATCGCCTATCCGAAGCCCGATGGCGTGCTGACCTTCGACAGGCTGTCCTCGGTGTTCCTGTCCAACACCAATCACGAGGAAAACGAGCCGGCCCACCTGCTTGTCGGCGACATGGAACTGCAGAAGCGGTCCGAGCACGATGTCTTTGCGGGCCCGTCGACGCGCTACTGTCCGGCCGGGGTTTACGAGTGGGTCGACAAGGATGGCAATGCCGCCGCCGATCCCACGGCCAAGGATGTGCGCTTCGTCATCAACGCGCAGAACTGCGTCCACTGCAAGACATGCGACATCAAGGACCCGAACCAGAACATCAACTGGGTGCCGCCGCAAGGCGGAGAAGGCCCGGTCTACCAGGGCATGTAGGCCGCGCCGGCCACAGCGTGCAAAGCACCCGACGATATCTCGGGTCTCCCGTGGCATGTGAAACATTAGGACTGTTGAAACTGCCGCGCGCTTGTGGTTCCATTCCTTGACGATAAGGAGATGGCCAATGCGCCTGGCGGTTCTGGCATGCCTCGTGGCGATCGGTGCGCTGTTCGGTTTGGCTTCGGCGGCCTCGGCCGGCACCAGGGTGGTGGTCAAGACGCGGACCTACGACATCACCGGGAACACGGGGCTGGCGCTGATGCAGGCTATGGACCGCAAGGGGCCGAAGCACGGCTTCATGACGCACGCCATCGCGTTGACCGGCTACGCAGTGGACTGGGACCTTGACACCAGCCAGGACAAGGGCGTTTGCCGCTTGCGGCGTGCCAACGGCACGCTCAATCTCTTCTATACGTTTCCGCGTGTCGCCTCGGCCACCACTCCGACGCTCCGGAAGCGCTGGACGCGGTTCTTCGCCGGCGTCCGCGCCCATGAGGAAACCCATGGCCGCATCGCCAGGGAGATGATGCGGGCCACGGAAAGATCGATCTCCGGCCTCAGGATTGCCGACGACCGGTTCTGCTACAAGACACGTCGCGAGGCACAGCGACGTATCAAGGCCACCAATGCCGCATATGAGGCCAAGCAGCTCGCTTTCGATGTGCGCGAGCATCGCGATGGCGGCCACGTCCAGCATCTCGTCATCGCTTTGGTCAGGCCCTGATCCTTCAGCCTGGCGTCTTGCCGGTCTGGCTTATGGCCGCGGTCGCGGTTTCATGTTCGTCGAGCGGCTTTTGCTGGTTCAGCCTGAGTGAGAACTCCACCAGGACCGGAAGGTGATCCGAGCCCGTGTCCTCCAGCCGTGTCGCGGAATGGATGGTCACGCCGCCCTTGCTGAAAACCTGGTCGATCGGCAGGCCGGCGAAGCGCCGCAGCAAGTCCGGCAGCTTGATGTGGATCCAGGTCGGACCGGCGGACGGCATCACGGTCAGCCCGCCAAGCGCCGCGACCCGCCGCACGGCGGCACTCCACGGCGCGGCATTGCAGTCGCCCGCCATGATGGCCGTCTCGCCGAGCGCGGAAAGCGGCTCCGTCAACTCGCCGATCTGCCAGTACTGCTCGCGTGGCCACGGCCAACTGAGATGGATCGCGGCGACATCGACGTCGATGCCGCCGAAGTCGACGGTCGCTGTCGCCATGGCGCCGCGCCTTTCGCAACGCGCCTCGGTGCCGGCGGCAAAGGGCCGCCGCGAGAGCAGCGCGACGCCGAATATGCCGTTGGGATAAGGACAGAGGATCCGGTACGGATAGGCGCTGCTGATATAGCCAAGCTCGGTCGCCCACATCGCCGATACCTCGTCCAGGGTGATCACGTCGGGACTGGTCCGGCCGATCAGCGACAGCACCTTCTTCGGCGTCGGATTGTCGTAGCGCAGGTTCATCTGCAGCAGCTTGTAGATCGCGCGGTCTTCGTTCTTGGCTTCATAGGCGGCCTGAACCGGCCACAGGCGGGAGAAGGACAGCGACCCGGAAGTGGTGGCGAAGGCCGCCACGGCAAAAAGCAGTGCCACGGCCGCCTGCAGGCGAAATGTCGTGGCCAGCAGCGGCAGCGCGCAAAGCGCCATCAGCACGGCAAGGTGGACGCGGAAATGCGAGAAGGAATCGAAGGCGGGATGCAGCGTTCCGAAAAACCCGGCCACCAGCGCGATCGAACAGGCCAGCATTGCCAGGAATGCAACCGAAATCAGCAATGTCCCGAAGCTCGCTCTCTCCATGCCGCCTGCTTATCGGCAGAAATGCGGCCCAATCAAGATGAGAAATGCCTACGCGATGCTGGTATCGGCCTACTGGAACGCCGTTTCCGAAAAACTTCTGAGCTTGCGCGAATGCAACCGCTCCATCGGCATTTCCGCGAGCTTCTCCATCGCCCTGATGCCGATGGTCAGGTGCTGCGCCACCTGGCGCTTGTAGAATTCGGTCGCCATGCCGGGCAGCTTCAACTCGCCATGCAGCGGTTTGTCCGAAACGCACAGCAGCGTGCCGTAGGGAACGCGGAAGCGGAAGCCATTGGCGGCGATGGTCGCCGATTCCATGTCGAGTGCGATGGCGCGAGATTGCGACAGACGCTGGACCGGGCCACGCTGGTCGCGCAGTTCCCAGTTGCGATTGTCGATAGTGGCGACGGTGCCCGTGCGCATGATGCGCTTCAGGTCGTAGCCGGTAAGGCCGGTGACTTCGGCGACGGCTTCCTGCAACGCCACCTGGATCTCGGCCAGCGGCGGGATCGGCACCCAGACCGGAAGATCGTCGTCCAGCACATGGTCCTCGCGCACATAGGCATGCGCCAGCACATAGTCGCCCAGCGCTTGGGTGTTGCGCAGGCCGGCACAGTGGCCGAGCATCACCCAGGCATGCGGCCTCAGCACCGCAACATGGTCGGTGATGGTCTTGGCGTTGGAAGGCCCGACGCCGATATTCACCATGGTGATGCCGCCATGTCCCGATTTCTTCAGGTGATAGGCCGGCATCTGTGGCAGGCGGGGAACTGCGACGCCTTCACTGGGCGCGCTTTGCCCGCGCTTGGTGATGACATTGCCCGGCTCGACGAACTCCGTGTATCCGCCGCCGCCATTGGCCATCAGGTCGCGGGCGCGGGCGACGAATTCGTCGATGTAGAACTGATAGTTGGTGAACAGCACGAAGTTCTGGAAATGCTGCGGCGTGGTCGCCGTATAGTGCGACAGCCGGTGCAGCGAATAATCGATGCGCTGCGCCGTGAACGGCGCCAGAGGCCTCGGCTCGCCAAAGGCGACTTCGAAGGTGCCGTTGGCGATCTGGTCGTCGGTGCCATCGAGATCCGGCACGTCGAACAGGTCGCGGATCGGCCGCTTGATGCGCTCTGCCGTCGCGCCGTCGACATGGGTGCCTTCAAGGAAGGCGAAATGCAGCGGGATGGGTGTGGTCGATTCCGACACCGTGACCGCAACCCCATGATTGCGCATGATCAGGCGCAACTGCTCGACGAGGTAGCTTTCGAACAGGCCCGGCTGGGTGATGGTGGTGGAAAAATGCCCAGGCGTCGGCATATGGCCATAGGCCTGGCGCGAGTCGATCTGGGTGAATGAGTTGGTGGTGACGCCGATCTCCGGATAGAAGGCCCGGTAGCGCTTGCCATTGTCGCCGCCTGCTGCCGCCAGCTCTGCGAAGGAGTCGCGCAGGAACTTGGTGTTGCGGTCGTAAAGCGCCTGCAGTGCCTTGACGGCTTTTTCGGCGCTATCAAAGCTTTGCCGGCCAAAAGGCTCCGGCATGACGACAGATTCGATAGCTTGTGGGTAGATTCGCTTTTCCATGGCTCAATATAGAGACTTGGATCGGCACTTGGGAGGGGTGTCGCGACCGAAGGCGGCCAAAGCGCCGTTTTTCTTCAACCGCGCTGCAGGCTGACCAGGAGCACAAAGCCGACGCCGGACTTCTTCAGGGCAGGTGCGTCGATCGTCGAGCCGGCATCGGAACGCATCATCGGCACGGCCAGAACCGGAGCGGCCAGAACCGCCAGGATAAGCGCCGCCCGCGGCAGAAGCCGAAGGGTCTTGAGAGCGTTGGCGGCGATGCGGTTCATGGTGTTTCAGCTTTTCTTTTCGAGGTCTTGGTTCTTTGTTCAGTTGCGAAGATGGGTAGGGCAGGCGAGGCGGCAGGTTCTGGAACTGGCTTCGTCCCAGGCGCGGGCCGGCCGGCCCGCTTCGGCGACGAGGATGGCGAAGAACATTCCAAACAGGCTCACCAGCAGGCAAACGATGGTGAAGCGGCGAGCAAGCATTGGGTCGGTCTCCTTCAACACGCCGGAGAATGCCCTGATGCAACTGAACCGGCTCTGATGCCGGCGTTCATCTGCGGTTCAAGATGATTGACGGGGTTTCGACGGCGCCGGCGTCGGTTTGGATGGCCGCCGGCGGGTATCGAGCATCACCGGTGCAGGATGTGTCGGCAAACGAAAACGGGACCCGTCGGGGTCCCGTCCTCATGTCGCAAGGATGCGCTCGATCAGAGCTTGTGCCAGGTCTGGCTCTTGCAGATCAGTCCGCCGAGCACGCAGCCGCTCATCTTGAGAGAGGTGCCCGACAATGTCGCCTTGCCCGAATAGGTCTTGTCGTTTGCCGGATCGGTGATGTTGCCGGCATATTTGTTGTCGCCTGTCGCCTTGAGCGAGCCGATGGTCTTGCCGGCATATTTGCCGGACTTGAGCGTGATGGAAAACGAGCCGCCGCCAGCGATGGCCGCGGTATCGCCGGCCTGCGTCTTCCAATTGCCCTCGATCGGATCGGCCCAGGCCGCACCGGCCATGATCAATGTGGCCGCAAGGGCCAGGCTCACTTTTCGAAACATGTCTTCCTCCCTTTGGATGTCCGGCCGGATGCTCCGCCTCGCCGGTCTGCCGCTTACGCAAACGTAAGCTAATCCAGCTCCCGGCAAAACAAAAGCGGTGCCGCAACGGAAGAGTTTCGGATTTTGAAGGGGCCTGAATGAGCCTCCTGGCCAAGGAAATGAAACGATCGGCGCTTCGCCTTTGTCTCCCGTGGTTAGCGAAGTCTTGACTTGGCATTGGAAAATTTTCGTCAAATTTGACGCAAGCAGGCTGAATTGCTGACTTTGTATCCTTAACGAATTTCCGTGTTTACCTCTTGTTTTAGCTTTGTTTTCCTCAAATTAAGCACGCCATTTAACGACGGATTCAAGCCTGCACGGCATTCTCGAAAGCATCGGAAGAGCAGCCGCCAAGGGCAAAAGAAGGCAGCTCTCGGGAGCCTGACAGGGGCCGGAAACAGGGGATTGAAATGGCACGTTTTGAAATGCTTGAAGCAGGTTTCGGCGCCATGGGGGCAACTGCCCAGGCCGACATCCTTTTCGAACTGGGCATGATGTATGCGACCGGCCGCGATTGCGAGACCGATGTCGTTGCCGCCCACAAATGGTTCAACATCGCCGCCATCAAGGGCTCGGCCCGCGCCGCGGAACTGCGCTCGGAACTGTCGGCGGCCATGTCGAAGGTCGAGATCGCCACGGCGCTGCGCGAAGCCCGCGAATGGATGACCATGCACTGAAATCTGCCAATCGCGGACAGGTCCATCGAAGACAGGGAAGCTCCGGGATCAAGGCCGCACAGACGGCCAGACCCGGCCAAATCGAAGGCCGCGCAAGACGGTCACGAAGGCAAGAGAAAGAACGTGGCAGGCCGCAAGGCTCAGCTGTGCGCGACACGGGGAAGGCGAGCGGGATTCTTAGGCGCGAGAGCGCCCGGAGATTGCTCGACGGACAAAAAAGCCACGACCAGCCGGAACAAGGCTGGCGTGGCTTTTTGCGTGGATGACGTCTTGCAGGCCCAATCGAGCGGCGCCAATGCGCCTAGACAGGCCGAATGAAGGATGAAATTGTCCGGCCTCTCTGGAAGAAGCGGGGCCGGGGCGGCCGCGCGTGAGTGGAGGAGTTCTACCATCATGAAAAAATTGAGTATTTTGAACGCGGCCATATTCGGCCTGATGATGAGCACGCCGGTCGCATTCGCCGATGACATCACCTTTGCGGTGATCGGCCCGATGACCGGACAGCTCGCCACCATCGGCGATCAGTTCAAGCAGGGCGCACAGGCCGCTGCCGACGCGATCAACGCCGCTGGCGGCGTCAACGGGTCGATGATCAAGCTCGATATCGAAGACGACCAGTGCGATCCCAAGCAGGCCGTGTCGGTTGCCAACCGCGTCGTCGCCGATGGCGTCAAGTTCATCGACGGCCATGCCTGCTCCGGTTCGAGCATTCCGGCCTCGGCCGTCTATGCCGAAGCCGGCGCGCTGATGATGAGCCCGGCTTCTTCCAACCCGGTGCTGACCGACGCGGCCGCCAAGGCCGGCTGGCCGACGATCATGCGCCTTTACACGCGTGACGATGCGCAGGGCGCCTTCATCGGCCCATGGATCGCCAAGAAGTTCGCCGGCAAGAATGTCGTCGTCCTGCATGACAAGAGCGCCTACGGACAGGGCGTGGCTGACGCCGTCAGGGCAACGATGAATGCCGGCGGCCTCAAGGAGGTCTATTATGATGGCATCAACGCTGGCGAGAAGGACTATTCGGCTCTCGTCACCAAGCTCAAGGATTTGAAAGCCGACGTCGTTTATTTCGGCGGCTATCATCCTGAAGCCGGCCTGATCCTGCGTCAGTCGGCGGAACAGAACCTGAAGTTCCAGCTGATCATGCCGGACTCCATCGCCTCGCCCGAATTCTGGCAGGTTGCTGGCCCGGCCGGCGAGGGCACCATGTTCGTCTTCCCATCCGATCCACAGGCAAAGCCGGAAGCCAAGGCAGCCGTCGAGAAGATCAAGGCCGGCGGCTTCGTGCCCGAGGGCTTCACGCTGTTCTCTTACGCCACCATCCAGGCTTTCGCCGAAGGCATCAAGCGTGCCGGCAGCGACGACCCGGCCAAGGTTGCCGAAGCGTTGAAGAACGGCACGCCGATCAGCACCGTTGTCGGTGATGTCACCTTCGACGAGAAGGGCGACCTCAAGAATGCCAGCTACGACATCAACCAGTGGCATGACGGCAAATACGCGCCGATCGCGCAGTAATCGCCGCCCTGGCGACTGGATAGCATAGAGAAATGGCCGGGCTCGTCCCGGCCATTTTCTTGTTTGCCCTGTCGTTGGCCTTCCGAACCGTCAGCTCACTGCTGTGGTCGCGGCGTTGTGCTCCTCGACGAACCGCACCAGCACCGTCCCGTCGGTCACCTGCGCGCCCTCAGTGGCGATCTCGGCGATCACGCCGTCATGCGGCGCGGCGATGGTGTGCTCCATCTTCATCGCCTCCAGGATCAGCAGCGGCTGGCCCTTGATCACCGTATCGCCTTTTCCCACGCGCACCAGCTTGACCAATCCCGGCATCGGCGCACGCAGGCTGCCGGCGCTTGCCGCCGCCTCATCGGCCCGTGCCAACGGGTCCGACACGGCGAAGGTGTAGCCAACGGCGCCTTCGAACACGGTGATGTGGCCGGACCAGCGGGCAAGGCGCGGCGCGGCGCGAAAATCATGCGAATTGGTGTCGTCATAGGGCTTCTCCAGCGCGACCTGGAAGCGTCCATCCGGCCGCACCGAAACCTTCGCCGCGATATCGTCTTCACCGAACTTCAGCCATGTGCGTCGCGCCACGCTGTGGAAATGGGCATAACCGGCAAGCGACGACCACGGATCGTCTGACAACGGCGATGCTCCGGCCCCCGAGGCTGCGACTGCGGCCGCGGCTATGGTTTCTCCGCTTGGCGGCGCGACCTCGGTCAGCGCCGTCTGGTGCCTGGCGATCAGGCTGGTGTCGACGTCGCCTGCGGCGAAATCCGGATCGGCGGCGAGAGCGGCAAGAAAGGCGGTGTTGACGGTCGAGCCGGCGATCTCGGTCCGGGATAGCGCCGCGCCAAGCGCTTCCAGAGCCGCCTGGCGGTCCGTGGCGTGGACGACCAGCTTGGCGATCATCGGATCGTAATAGGGCGAGATGGCGTCACCCGCCCGCACGCCAGTCTCGATGCGCATCGTGGCGCCTTGCGGGGCCGCGTCTGGAAATCTCAGATGATGCAGCGTGCCCGTTGCCGGCAGAAAACCTTTTGCCGCGTCCTCGGCATAGATGCGCGCCTCGAAGGCATGGCCGGTAAGCGCGATCTCGCTTTGCGTCTTGGGCAGCTTTTCGCCGCTGGCGACCCGCAACTGCCACTCGACCAGGTCGGTGCCGGTCACCATTTCGGTGACCGGATGTTCGACCTGCAGACGGGTGTTCATCTCCATGAACCAGAAGCGGTCGGCCTTCAGGCCCTGCGAAGCATCGACGATGAACTCGATGGTGCCGGCGCCTGAATAATTGATCGCCTTGGCGGCCTTCACCGCCGCATCCGTCATCGCCTTGCGCAAAGCCTCGGTCATGCCGGGCGCGGGCGATTCCTCGATCACCTTCTGGTGGCGGCGCTGCGCCGAGCAGTCGCGCTCGTAGAGGTGCACGGCGTTGCCGAAATTGTCGCCGAACACCTGCACTTCGATATGGCGCGGCTTGTCGACATATTTTTCGACCAGCACGCGGTCGTCGCCGAACGCGGCTTTCGCCTCGCGCCGCGCGCTGGACAACGCCTCGGAAAACTCATCGGGATGCTCGACCCGGCGCATACCCTTGCCGCCGCCGCCGGCGCGTGCCTTGATCAGCACGGGATAGCCGATCTCGCGTGCCTTGGAGGCAAGCAGCACGATCTCCTGCGCCTCGCCATGGTAACCCGGAACGACCGGAACGCCGGCCTTTTCCATCAGCCGCTTGGCCGCGTCCTTCAGCCCCATGGCACGGATCGAGGCCGCCGACGGGCCGATGAAAATGAGCCCCGCCGCCGCCACCTGGTCGACGAAATCGGGATTTTCCGACAGGAAGCCGTAGCCGGGATGAATGGCTTGTGCGCCGGTAGCCAAGGCCGCGGCGATGATCTTGTCACCGCGCAGATAGCTTTCGCCGACGGGCGAGGGGCCGATATGCACCGCCTCGTCGGCCATCTCGACATGCAGGGATCTCGCGTCGGCATCCGAATAGACGGCGACAGTGCCCACACCCAGTTTCCGAGCCGTGCGGATGACACGACAGGCGATCTCGCCGCGATTGGCAATCAGAATCTTGGCAAACATGGAGCCTCCGCATGTAAGGCTCGCAGTCCATGGGAAGCAGGGCGCTTGAACACCCCTCTCTGTCCTGCCGGCCCCCGCAAGGAGGGAGATTGGCAGCTTTGCCCTCGCTGCGAACTTTCAATGTTGGAATTTGGCGAAAGCGATAGCGACAGTCGATCTCCCCCCATGCGGGGGAGATGTCCGGCAGGACAGAGGGGGCTACTGTCCAGCGAGCCATTCCAGCCCTCGGCGTAGACCTCTCCCTTACCAAGGGAGTGTTCTACCTTGCGGTCGGTAGTATCTATTTCGATGACGAAATTGCGCAGCCGCCACTCGCGGTCTTGAGCTTCCACCGTGTCAAGCCGGCCTGGCAATTGCGCAGCGCCGTCTCTTCCGCCGCCTTCTGGGACGGCGCGTTGAGCTTCGCCCCGCAGACAATGTAGAGGTCGACGACACGCGAATAAAAGGTTGTAGCGTAGGCCGAATGGCCGCTCGCCGCGACGTAGCCCTTGTAGGCAACGTTGCATTCGCCCGAACCCAAGGTCGGCGGAAAACGCACGTCTCCCTTGCGTCCTGCGAGCGATTCCGCCGAGCCGACGCCGGTCGCTGTTAATATTAGAAATACGGAAAGTATCGAAGCAGCCGTTCCCTGGCAATATTTCAGTTTCATTTCCAGCCCGTCCCCATTGCCCCATGCTGGATAAGCAGTATCGAATATTTTGCCTCGCCGCCAGTTCACTGTTTGAGATTCGAAGCCGCCTATGCTGATGAATCGGTTGGTCCATACAGTTCAGCCTTTTCGCACGGCAGCAACGGCCTGCTGGTATAGTTCCGCCGTTTGTCCGTCGAAGTTGACCGTCCATTCTCACATCCGAAACACGCCGAAGCGCGTGTCCTCGATTTCGGCGTTGAGCGCAGCGGACAGGCTGAGCGCCAGCACGTCGCGGGTCTTCGCAGGGTCGATGATGCCGTCGTCCCAGAGGCGTGCGGACGAATAGAGCGGATGGCCCTCATGCTCGTATTTCATCAGGATCGGCTTCTTGAATTTCGCCTCTTCCTCGGCGCTCCATTCCCCGCCCTTGCGCTCGATGCCTTCGCGCTTGACCATGGCAAGCACCGTTGCTGCTTGCTCGCCGCCCATCACCGAGATGCGGGCGTTCGGCCACATCCACAGGAAGCGCGGCGAATAGGCGCGGCCGCACATGCCGTAATTGCCGGCGCCGAACGAACCGCCGATGATGATCGTCACCTTTGGCACGCGGGCGGTAGCGACCGCCATCACCAGCTTGGCGCCGTCCTTGGCGATGCCGCCTGCTTCATATTTTCGACCGACCATGAAGCCGGTGATGTTTTGCAGGAAGACCAATGGGATCTTGCGCTGGCAGCACAGTTCGATGAAGTGCGCGCCCTTCACAGCGCTTTCGGAAAACAGCACGCCGTTGTTGGCGATGATGCCGACCGGCATGCCATGGAGATGGGCAAAGCCGGTGATCAGCGTGGTGCCGTAATTCTGCTTGAACTCGTCGAATTCGGAACCGTCGACGATGCGCGCAATCACCTCGCGTGCGTCATAGGGCTGGCGCAGGTCGGTCGGCACGATGCCGTAGAGTTCATCCGCCGGATGAAGCGGCGGAATCGATCTCTGTAAGTTTAGGCTTACAGTCTTGTTCCGATTCAGGTTTTTGACGATGCGGCGGCAGATGGCGAGCGCATGGTCGTCGTCCAGCGCATAGTGGTCGGCAACACCGGAGAGCCTGGTGTGCACATCGGCGCCGCCGAGATGCTCGGCGCTGACGTCCTCGCCGGTCGCCGCTTTCACCAGCGGCGGACCGCCGAGGAAGATGGTCGCCTGGTTGCGCACCATGATCGTCTCGTCGGACATCGCCGGCACATAGGCGCCGCCCGCCGTGCAGGAACCCATGACGCAGGCAATCTGCGGAATGCCTGATGCCGACATGTTGGCCTGGTTGTAGAAGATGCGGCCGAAATGCTCCCGATCGGGAAACACCTCGTCCTGATTGGGCAGATTGGCGCCGCCGCTGTCGACGAGGTAGATGCAAGGCAGATTGTTTTGCAGTGCGATCTCCTGCGCCCGCAAATGCTTCTTCACCGTCAGCGGATAATAGGTGCCGCCCTTCACCGTGGCGTCGTTGACGACGACCATCACCTCGGTGCCCTCGACGCGGCCGACGCCGGCGATCATGCCGGCCGACGAAATCTCCTCGCCATACATCGACCAAGCAGCGAACTGGCCGATCTCGAGGAAGGGTGAACCGACATCCAGCAATTGCGCGAGGCGCTCGCGCGGCAGGAGCTTGCCGCGCGAAACATGCCGCTCACGCGCTTCCTCCGAGCCGCCGCGCTCGACGGTGGCCGCCTTCTCCGCAATGTCGGCGACCAGCGCCCGCATGCGCTCGGCATTGGCATGGAATGCTTCGGAGGAGGGGGATATCTGGGTTTGCAGCGTAGCCATGCTATACCTCTTCCGCCATGATCTCGCGGCCGATCAGCCAGCGGCGGATTTCGCTGGTGCCGGCGCCGATCTCGTAGAGCTTGGCGTCGCGCAGCAGGCGGCCGGTCGGATAGTCGTTGATGTAGCCATTGCCGCCAAGCAGCTGGATGGCGTCGAGCGCCATCAGCGTCGCCTTCTCGGCGGCAAACAGCACGCAGCCGGCGGCGTCCTTGCGTGTCGTCTGGCCGCGGTCGCAGGCTGCGGCGACGGCATAGACATAGGCGCGCGCGGCGTTCATCGTCGTGTACATGTCGGCCAACTTGCCTTGCACCAGCTGGAACTCGCCGATCGCCTGGCCGAACTGCTTGCGCTCGTGCACATAGGGGACCGCCACGTCGAGGCACGCCGCCATAAGGCCGATCGGGCCGCCGGCGAGCACCGTGCGCTCATAGTCGAGGCCAGACATCAGCACCTCGACGCCGCGCCTTTCCTCATGCAGCACATTGTCGAAGGGCACCTCGACATCCCTGAACACCAGTTCGCCGGTGTTGGAGCCGCGCATGCCGAGCTTGTCGAGCTTTTGCGCCACGGAAAACCCGGCAAAAGCCTTCTCGACGATGAAAGCGGTGATGCCGCGCGATTTCAGGTCCGGGTCGGTCTTGGCGTAGACGACCAGGGTCTCGGCGTCAGGCCCGTTGGTGATCCACATCTTGGTGCCGTTGAGCACGTAGCGGTCGTTGCGCTTTTCGGCGCGCAGCTTGAGCGAGACGACGTCCGAGCCGGCGCCGGGTTCCGACATCGCCAGCGCGCCGACCCGCTCGCCCGAGCACAGTGGCGGCAGGAATTTTTCCTTCTGCGCCGGCGTTCCCCAGCGGTTGATCTGGTTGACGCAGAGATTGGAGTGGGCACCATAGGAGAGGCCGACCGAGGCCGAAGCGCGCGAGATTTCCTCGACGGCGATCACATGCGCGAGATAGCCCATGCCGCTGCCGCCGAAATCGGGATCGGCCGTGATGCCGAGCAGGCCGAGCGCACCGAGTTCACCCCACAGATGCGCCGGAAATTCGTTCGAGCGATCGATGTCGGCGGCGATCGGAGCGATCCGGTCCTGGGCGAAGCGCCGCACCAAGTCGCGCAGCGCCTCGATCTCCTCGTCATGCCCGAAGCTGAGCGTGTTCGTGTACATGCTTGTCCTCCCTGCGCATGACCCCGAAAATCGCCTTTGATTTTCGGAAAGGGATCATGCGCGAAATCAAAATGCTGCAGCGTCCTTTGCGCGTCCGAAGGGACGCGCGGCGCTGTAGGCGTCGATCTTCGCGCCGACGAGCCGCATTGTCATTGAAAGATATGTCGCCGTTACTTCAGCGATCGACAGCCGTTCGCCCGGCCGAAACCAGACGATGACGCCGGTCATCATCTGGATCAGCGCCATGGCCGTCAGCCCGGTGTCGTCGATGCTGAAGGCGCCCGTCTCGTCGCCATCGCGCAGGATGGCGCGCAGTTCCTTCTCGTAAGCTGTGCGCATGCGCAGAATCTGCGTCAGCCGTTCGGGCGACAGGCTGCGCAATTCCATGTTCGACACATGCGTGGCGTGCCGTCGCTCGATGTGAAAGGCGATGTGATTGCGCACATAGGCCGAGAGCCGTTGCGCGGGATCTGCGCTGACGGGGCGGGCGGCTTCCCACGCATCGGTAAGACCTTCCATGTGCTCGCGCATCAGCGTGAACAGAAGCTCTTCCTTGGTTGGAAAGTAGCGGTAAAGCGCAGCTGCCTGGACGCCGACCTCGGCGGCAAGCTGGCGCATCGACATCGCCTCGTAACCAAGGCGCGCGATGAGGTTGACCGCCGCCCCACGGATGGTCGCTTCGGTCTTTTCGCCATCGGACCCCGTGGTGCGTGCCATGTCAGCTCCTCTGCGGAGCAACAATAAAACAAACGTTCAATTAATTCAAGGCGCCCGATCCAAATTCACCTTCATGCAACGATCCTGTACCCAACAAAAGCCTCTCCGGCTGCCAACTCCTCGATGTCGACCTTGGAAACAGAAGCTCCGGCCGGCCCTTCCCAGAGGCGCTTGATCATTGTCGAGACCGCTTCATCAAGGCCTGCAATTTGCGTCGTTACGGCCCCATCCGCTTCATTGCAAACCCAGCCCGCAAGACCAAGGCCTGTGGCCTCATCCCGGGCCCATGCTCTGAAGCCGACGCCTTGCACATTGCCGTAGATGCGCGCCTGCACTTTCCTGCGATGACCAGTCATGAATCTCTCCAAGCCTGTCTCGTTAAAATCTGGTGCATGGCTCAGGGAATGCAACATGAGAGTTGCGCGCACGACGCAATAGCTGGGCCCTCTGGCTTTGAAATTTCATTGACTCAGTCCATTAATTTTGAAAAATGGAGCTGCCCTATTGGGAGTTGGCTGGATGTTGGACGAACGCAACGCATTGGTGGCCGATGTCAGGCGCTTCAATCGCTTCTACACGCGCACCGTCGGCCTTCTCGACGAGACGCTGACACAAAGTGCATTCACTTTGACCGAGGCGCGCGTGCTGTTCGAACTGGGTCACCGCAGCAACCTGGCTTCCGCCGAAATCGCCGGCGAGCGAGGTTTCCTGGCTGATGCTTTTCGGCTGGAGAATGGCCCGGCGGCCTCCGAAATATCAAGACAGTTGCGTGTCGATGCCGCCTATCTGACGCGGATCCTGCGCAAGTTCGCGGGCCAGGGGCTGACCGAGGCCAGAACGGACCCGGCTGACCGGCGCCGAAGGGTCCTCTCGCTGACCTCACGAGGCGAGGCAGCGCTTGCCAGACTGCAAGCGGCGGCCGATCGGGACACGGCGCGGCTGATCGAAAGCGTCCCCGACGACAGGTTGCATGAACTGCGCAGCGCCTTGCGCAAGGCGGGGGAATTGCTGGGCGACCCCACCCGTGAAAGCAGCGAGGTGACGTTGCGGCCGCATCGCGTCGGCGATGTCGGCTGGGTCGTGCAGCGCCAGGCCCAACTCTATGCCGAGGAATATGGCTGGACGATCGAGTTCGAGGCCATGCTCGCCGAGATCGGCGCCGATTTCATTCGCAATTTCGTGCCCGGCCGCGATTTCTGCTGGATCGCCGAGCGCGGTGGTCAGCCGGTCGGCGCGGTGTTCCTTGTTCATCAGGACGACAAGGTGGCCAAGCTGAGAATGCTGCATGTCGAGGCGTCGGCGCGCGGCCTCGGCATCGGCAAACGACTGGTCGCGGAATGCGTGAACCGGGCTCGAGCTTGCGGCTACACCAAGCTGGTGCTGTGGACCAACGACATCCTCGTTGCGGCGCGTGCAATCTACGAACGTGCCGGCTTCACGCTGGTCTCGCAGGAGCACCACCACAGCTTCGGCAAGGATCTGACCGGCCAGACCTGGGAAATGGATTTGTAGGCAGCTTTTGCTGCTGGGCTGCTTGCAGACGCGATTCTAGTTCCCCCGCGCCGTTGCCAGCGCGCCAGGCAACTCCTCGGCAAGAATATCGAGCTCGTGATCGAGGCCGACGCTGACGCGGATGCAGCGGTCGAGCCGTGGCACCATAGGCTTGCGGATGAAGACGTCGCGTGACAGCAGACCTTGCAGAACTTTCAGCGCGAAAGCGCCATCGCCGCAGCAATCGATGGTGACGAAATTGGTCGCCGATGCCAGTGGCTTCAACCCGTTCGCTTCGGCAATGCCGGCGATGCGTCGGCGGCCGGCCGCGACCCGCGTGACCACGCTTTGCAGATAGTCCTGATCGGCGAGCGCCTCGACGCCGGCGATCTGCGCCATGCGGCTGACGCCATAATGGTTGCGGATCTTCTCGAAGTCGCGGATCACCTGGGCCTCGGCGATCGCATAGCCGCAACGTATGCCCGCCAGCCCGTAAGCCTTCGAGAAGGTGCGCATGCGGATGACGTTTGGCCTGGAGATATTGATCGGCGGCATCGCCGAGGCCGGCCCGAGTTCGCCATAGGCCTCGTCGAGCACCAGCATGGTGGTTTCCGGCAGCGCCTCGATGAAGCGGATGATCTCGCTCGCCTCCCACCAGCTGCCCATTGGATTGTCGGGGTTGGAGAGATAGACCAGCGGGGCCTTGTCCTTGCGCACCGCCGCCAGCAGGCCATCCAGGCTTTCTTTGTCGTTCTCGTAAGGGACTGTCACCAGCCGCCCGCCGACACCGGCAATGTGGAAGTTGAAGGTCGGATAAGCGCCGAGCGAGGTAACCACCGCGTCACCAGGCGCGACATACATGCGTGCCACCAGGCTGAGCAGGCCATCTATGCCTTCGCCGACAACGACGTTCTCGGCCTTCACGCCGTGATGCGCGGCGACCGCCACCTTCAGATCGTGATTGTCGGGATCGCAATACATCCACATGTCGCCGGCGATCTCGGCCATCCGGGCGGTGACGCGCGGCGAGGGACCAAAGCTGCTCTCATTGGCGCCGATGCGGGCGCGAAAAGCGCGGCCACGCTCGCGCTCCTGCGCTTCGGGGCCGACAAACGGCACCGTCGAGGGAAGCGCTGCGATGAGCGGCATGAGGGGAGGGCGCTGGTGCATGGCGGAAGCTCGCTTGAAAGGGCCTTCTTGCTAGCGCGCCGGATGGGTCGGTGCAAGTTGCCGCTGGGCAGATCAGTAATGCTGGATTCTTTCGGCCGTTTTTGCTAGCGACACGCAATGAACAATCGTCTGCCGCCTGCCTGGTCCAAGCACATCAAGCCCGGTCCCGCGCCGAAACTCAAATTGCCGCAAGCCAATTTGCCGGTGGCAAATTCACCTTCACATGCGCAGGTCGATGAAGCGTTACTGCAACAGGCATACACTTTCCAGCAGGCAAAACGGCTCAACGAGGCTCAAGACCTGTGCCTTCGAGTTCTGTCGCGCACGCCAAATCATCCGCTCGCTCTATATATCCTGGGGACCATTTGCCTCGGCTACGACGATGAGGCGGCTTTGCGATATTTCGCCAGAGCCGTCGGGGAGGAACCGAAAAACCCTTACTACCACCTCAGCCTGGGCGAGGCCTATGTGAAGGTCGGGGAATATTCGTCGGCAATCAAGCATATGCTGCACGCGCTGCAACTGAAGCCGGATCTGGTCGATGCGCTTTGCGCATTGGGGCGCGCTTACAATGAATTTGGCAAACCCGACATGGCTTTGCCGGTCTACGAGAAGGCGCTGAAGATCAACCGCCATCACCCTAAGGTGCTGGTCGGACTGGCCAGCGCGCTAACCAGCCTGGGGCGCATGGACAGCGCCTCCGCCCACTTGAAGGAAACAATCAAGCGTCGCATCGCGGTTCCCGCTGCTTACAACGATCTTGTACAGACACAGAAGTTCACCGAAGAGCCGGTGGAACTCCAATCCATCCTTCTTGAACTCCGCAATCCCAAGCTTGATTCAGATGGCGCTCAGAAGCTTCATTTCGCTGCCGGCAAGGTGCTGAATGACCTCAAGCGCTATGAAGAAGCTTTCGATCATTTCAATGAGGCGAAAAAGGCTTCCGGCTACAAGTTCCACATCGAACTGTACCGTCGCTGGGTCGATTCGATGATTGAGACCTTCACGCCGGATATGTTGGTCGCCAGGGCAGGGTATGGAAACTCTTCGGACGCGCCGGTGTTCGTGGTTGGCATGCCGCGCTCGGGGACAACGCTCACGGAACAGATCTGCGGCAGCCATCCCGATGTTCATGGGGCAGGGGAACTCAGCAAACTTAGGCGGGTTGCAAATGCGATTGGCCTCAAAACGTCATCGGCTGGAGATCTGAGCCGGCCGATCATGTCGATCACGGCGGATATGTCCAGAACACTGGCCGAAGAGCATCTGTCCTATCTGACGGAACGAGCGCCTGCCGCACTTCGGGTGGTGGACAAGACGCCGCATAATTTTGAGCTGATCGGACTTATTGGTCTTCTTTTTCCTGGCGCGCGCATCATTCATTGCCGCCGTGACGCCATCGACAATTGCGTGTCTTGTTTTGTCCAGAACTTCAGCGAGGGACACAGCTACAATAGCGATCTGAGAACACTGGGCCTCTATTATCGCGAATATGACCGCCTGATGCGGCATTGGGATAAGATTTTTCCAGGCAGGATTTTCGAAAACCGCTACGAAACGCTGGTCGAGGATCAGGAGGCGCAGTCACGCCGCCTCATAGAGTACCTTGGGCTGCCCTGGGATGACGCCTGCCTGCGTTTTTTCGACAGGGATGGTTCGGTCAACACGCCCAGCCGCTGGCAGGTTCGCCAGCCGATCTACAAATCGTCCGTCAAGCGCTGGAAGAATTATGAAAACGAAATTCAGACGCTGATTGATGCGTTGGGCGATCTAGCGGACAAATAGTCCAATCCGTAATTTGCCGACGAGCTTTGCGGGTGCATGCAATGCGTCCGAGACTTTCGCTGTTAATACCGAATCAGCACCGCATCCGATGGTCGTACAACGTCCTGAAAAAACCCGGCGGTTGCCCGCCAGGTTTCGATTTCGACAAGTCGAAATGTATTAGAACGAGCGCTGGAAGCGGAGCAGGCCGCCGACGCTGTTCTTCTTGTCGGCCGGAGTCCAGGCGACGTTATCCGTGCTGCCCTCATCGAACTTGCCGGCGTGAAGATAGTCAACTTCGGCCGTGACGGTGAAGCCGGGGACGATGTCATAGGCAACGTTCGCTGCGACGCCGACGTTCTTCCAGTCATCAGCAGACGCCTGAAGGTTGAACGAGGTCTTCTCGTTGAACTTGTAGGTGCCACCGCCCCAAACTGCCCAGTTGCCGCCCCACTGCTTGTAGAAGCCTCGACCGCCCGCGGGCTGATCGTAGGTCGGGTCGTTGAGGTTATCGTCGGTGCCATAGCCACCAATGATGAACAACGACAACTCGTTGGAAACGTTCACATCCAAGCGAACCTTGCCAGCGACTTCTTCGTAGTTGCTGTCATACGCAACGACACCGGTGATCGCGCCCCAGCCCTGGGTCCACTTCACGCCGCCGACGACATGGGGAACATAGCTGTCGATCGTGCCAACGCCATACTTGCCGTTGCCGAGATCGTCGACAGAGCCAGCGCCCGAGCCTTCTTCGAGCGAGAGCACGGCCGAGAAACCATTGCCTGCGTCGAAATAGTACTGGACGACGTTGGTGTCGAAGTCGCCGTAGGGAACCAGCGTATCCTGGATGACGTTGCCGGCGTAGCCGATGAACGTATCGAAGGCCGATTCGTCTTTACCGACGCGCAGACCGCCGAGTTGGATCCAGGCGAAGTTCAGCGATACGTCCTTGTTGTGCGCATCGTTCGGGCCAAAGTCGGGATCACCGTTGCTGTTGCCGAAATTGAAGCGGGTCTCGGTGTAGGTCTTCAAGGTACCGAGCTCGGTCTCCTGGCCGGTCCAGGTTTTGAGCGTGAAGCGGGTGTTCTTGTACCAGGCTCCCTGGTTCTTGCCGTCCTGCACGTCGTTGCTGCGAGCACCATCGAACGAGCCGACGTCGCCGGCGCCGATGTCATAACGGACATAGCCGCCGATGCGCAGGCAGGTTTCGGTGCCGGGGATGTAGAAGTAGCCAGCGCCGTAGACGTCGCAGATCTTGACGTATTCAGCGGGTTCCGGCTCGGCGACGACGACGGCGTCGGCGGCGCGCGCACCGGAAACTGCGATCAGGGCCGCAGCGGAGCCGAGGAGAAGGCTCTTGATGTTCATTTTCTGACCTCCAGTCAGAATCGAACGAAACAGCGGAACCGGCAAACCGCTTTTATGCGTTAAGTGATTGAGGCTCCAGGGTTTTTCGAAAATATACTGGATTTTCCGCCGTCGCGCGAACAATCACCAAAGACGTTTGCTGGCGAAAGCGTGTCCGGAGCCGGATTTGAGATAACGTTCGAACGAGGTCGCCTTGGCTCGATTCGAGAAGGCGATATAGGTGACGATCCGCCATGGCATGAACTTGGATGTATGGCTGGATTTTCCGGCGTTATGTTCGGCAAGTCGGCGCTTCAGGTCTGAAGTCACGCCGATGTAGCGCTCACCTTCCGTAGCCTTGCTTTCCAGCAGGTATACGTACCACACGAGCCACCCCCTTAACCAAGCGAGTATCCTGGCTCGGGGAAGGCGGCCCGCCAACCCCTGCTTTTGCTGGGATCGCACAGAGGTCTGGACTTGTCCTGCGAAGCGCACAGTGCAAGCAGAAAACCTTGTTTTGCTAGGGTTTTAGCCCTCCTTCGCCGAGGCTTCGGAGGGCATCCTGCTTCGCGCAGAGGTCTGGACTTGTCCTGCGAAGCTCGAAGAGCGAAGCAGGATGGCGGAGAGGATGGGATTCGAACCCACGAGAAGCTTTTGACCTCTACTCCCTTAGCAGGGGAGCGCCTTCGACCACTCGGCCACCTCTCCGTTGCGCCGGTGGATAAAGAAAAGCGCCGGCACAATCAACAAGCCCGCATCATTATATGCAAAAATAAGAAGGCGCCGAACCGCGACCTTCCATGGATGTGGCGGTTCTGCGGTTGTTTCCTGGCTAGCGACTCGGGAGCTTGCCATGATTCCGACGGCCCTTCGCCGGATTCGGCGGCAAACAAGGGGGTGCGGCGGGCCTGATGGTTAACGAGAGCTTTCTGAGTGAGGCCAAATCGTGTCATTTGTGCAACAACGCCAGGGGATAGCATCCGAACAGCCCTTTCGCCGGTACGATCGTGGTTGAACGCCGCCGGCTCATGGGTAATGTCGATTTCGAAGGAGCGGCGCGGTGCGCATCTTTTTCGGTAGTGGGGATGGGGCAGGGAACGCTGTCCTTCAGCAAAGAATACCCAGACCCGTTTTTTAACTTTTGACTGGAGGTCAGAAAATGAACATCAAGAGCCTTCTCCTCGGCTCCGCTGCGGCCCTGATCGCAGTTTCCGGTGCGCGCGCCGCCGACGCCGTCGTCGTCGCCGAGCCGGAACCCGCTGAATACGTCAAGATTTGCGACGTCTATGGCGCTGGCTACTTCTACATCCCCGGCACCGAAACCTGCCTGCGCATCGGCGGCTATGTGCGTTACGACATCGGCGCTGGTGACATTGGTTCGTTTAATGGTGCTCGTGCTATCGACCGGATGGATGGTGACGTCCAGGATACCTGGAGAAAAAATGCACGCTTCACGCTGAAGACCTGGACCGGCCAGGAGACCGAACTCGGTACCTTGAAGACCTACACCGAGACTCGTATCAATTTCGGCAACACGAATTTTAGCGACGAAGCCTTCAATAAGGGCATTTCGCTTAATTTCGCTTGGATCCAGCTCGGTGGCCTGCGCGTCGGTAAGGACGAATCGGCGTTCGATACGTTTACCGGTTATGCTGGCAACGTCATCCAGGATACGCTCGTTCCTTATGGTGGCTTCGACACGAACGTGATTCAGTACTACTTCGACGCTGGGAACGGCTTCTCGGCTGTGGTCTCTCTCGAAGAAGGCTATGGCGACTTCACGATCGACAGCTACGTCCCTCATGTCGTTGGCGGCGTGAAGTGGACGCAGGGTTGGGGTGGCATCAGCGGTGTCATTGCTTATGACAGCAATTACGAAGAAGTTGCTGGAAAGGTTCGTTTGGATGTGAACGCCACGAATGAACTTTCGCTGTTTATCATGGGTGGCTACGGCACTGATGATAATATCAACGACTTCGGCGGTGGTCGCTCCATGTACAAGCTGTGGGGCGGCAACTGGGCAGTCTGGGGCGGTGGCACCTACAAGTTCAACGAGAAGACCTCGTTCAACGCCCAGGTGTCGTATGATGAAGACGAGAACCTCGGCATCGCGGCGAATATCGCCTATGACGTCGTTCCCGGCTTCACGGTCACGGCCGAAGTCGACTACGTCAATGCGGGCAGCTTCCCGGCGTCCAACTGGACCGGCGCTGACGATGACAGCAGCATCGGCGGTATCCTCCGCTTCCAGCGCTCGTTCTAAGGGCTGGTTCCTTACAGGTGAAATCCAGCCCGGGCGCACAACGCCCGGGCTGTTTTTGTTTCGTGACTGGATCAAGGCAAACGGAAGGATGGGGGTAACGGTAGCTGAATAAATCCGTGGGGTGATTTCGTGGGATCCGCTGATGGGCGGATGAAATCACAACTGCGTGATTAAAATCTCTTGAAAGGACGCTTCCAAGCGGGTAGGGCTGACCTATCCCACTCGGGGGTGTGGCAAATGATGACGAACGAAGCGATTCAAGAGGGCGAGACCTCTGATCATTTTTCGATGTTTTCTTCTCAAAGTCCGAAGATTCGATACACCTACAACAAGATTAGAGAAGTAAAGTCGCATCGGGTCGGAGATCTTTTTTCAGCATATCGGGACATATTATGGGATGATGGGCGGCATAAGTATAATGTCAGCTCGTTCATCGGCGAAATAGACGAGATTCTCCTTGGGGAGCGTTTCAGCGCCTTTGACCAAAGTACCCTGGACAACCTTATCGGCACCTTGCGCCAGCGCGGCAACAGCAACGCAACCATCAATCGAAAAATGGCTGCCCTCAGCAAACTGCTGCGCAAGGCTCACAAGATGGGAGATATCCACAGCCTGCCCGAGTTCCGCCGCCAGAAGGAGCGGGCGGGTCGGATTCGCTTCCTCGAAAGGGACGAAGAGGCGCGCCTGTTCGCCGCCATCAAGAACCGCAGCGAGGATGCCTACAGGCTTTCCGTCTTCCTGGTCGACACCGGATGCCGTCTCGGCGAGGCGCTTGGGCTGATCTGGAACGATATCCAGGAGCATCGCGTCAGTTTCTGGATCACCAAATCCGGCCGCAGCCGCACCATTCCAATGACCGAGCGAGTCAAAGAAGTCATCAAGCTGCCTCCCACTGAGGGTCGCCGGCCCAAAGGACCGTTCACCAAGCTCAGCCAGGCACAGTTTCGTGCCATCTGGAACGACGCGAAGGCCGAAGTCGGCCTCGGCGCCGATGATCAGGTGGTGCCGCACATACTGCGCCATACCTGCGCCTCGCGTCTTGTCCAGGGCGGCATCGACATCAGGCGCGTGCAGATGTGGCTCGGCCACCAGACGCTGTCGATGACCATGCGCTACGCGCATCTGGCCACAAACGATCTCGACGGCTGCGTCATTGTGTTGGAAACGCCTCGATCGACTCAGCCGGGCGGCAATCGCGCTGAAGGCACCATGTTTTCTTCGCCCGTGACGACGCCTTCGTCGCCGACGGCAGGGCGGAAAAAGAGGGACGAGGCAGCCGCTACCGCAAAGGAATCCCCGAAAGCGACTCGGAAAAGTTCAAAAGCCAAGTAGGCTGAAGAATCCTGCCTATACTATTGTAGTTGTCCCGTGACCTTGTTTGGTCATGGGATTTACTTCAGGATATTCTTCCGCTCGGCTTGATCGAGAAAAGCGGCTATGTCGCCCGGCAGGCTGCCGGTCTCGAGGAATGGCGCGTGGCCCTGGCCCTCGACAGTGATCGTCTCCATCATGGAATGGCGCTCTCTCATTTGCTTGAGCGTATCCATGGACAGCAATCTCGAATTGGCACCACGTATGGCGAGCAACGGGATGGCGGCCAACGCCTCGAATTGAGGCCATAGATCAGGCAGCTTCTGCGTCAGATCGAGACTGGCAACGGTATCCACCAGCTTCGGATCGAAATCCGGCACCAGCCCACCATCCGTTTCGCGGTAGAGAGCCCATACCATTCGATCCCAATCGGCGCCGGCAAGGGAGGGGAAGTCTTCGCCATGCACGCTGCGCTGGGCGGCCGCCGCCTGCGTGCGGGTTTTCGGTCCCGGGTCGCGCTCGAGATAAGACTGGATATGGGCAAGCCCGGCCGTCTCGATCACCGGTCCGATGTCGTTGAAAACAATGACTTTCAGGATGGATGGCCGCATCATCCCGAGCACATGGATGATCAGCCCGCCGCGCGAGGTGCCGATGAAGGCCGCTTCTCCGATGTTCAGCGCCGTCAGCCCGGCCAGGAGGTCGCCGGCCTCCACGCCGACATTGTAATTTTTGACGTCGGGATCATAGGTTGACTGCCCGCGCCCACGGTAGTCGAAGGCGACGACCTTTCGCGGAGTTGCCGCATCCGTCGACAGATAGAGCGCCAGCTCGTGAAAATCCCTGGCATTGCGGGTCAGGCCAGGCAGGCAGACAACCGGCCAGGATCCGGTATTGGCCTCACCATAGATGCGCGCATGAAGGCGTAGCCCATCGGGTGCGCTGAAGAAGAAGTCGGAGAAACTTTGCTCGCTTGCCATCAGAATGTTCGATCTCGCTGTACCGATCTGGACAGCTACAGGCGAGGGCAGGGATGGTCAAATGAAAGGCTCTTTTGCCTTCTCCCACAAGGGGAGAAGGACAGAAAGCCTCAACTCCGCCCGTTCACCAGATCTCCCACGATGTCATATTTACCCGAAATACGCATCTTGTAGACTTCGTAATTCTCCATCACGCGCTGAACGTAACTTCTTGTTTCCGTGTAGGGAATTCGCTCGATCCAGTCGACGACCGCGTCGATGTCCTTGCCGCGTGGGTCGCCATACCTGGCCACCCATTGGCTGGCCCGGTTGGGGCCGGCATTGTAGCCGGCGAAGGTCAGCACGTAGGAGCCGTTGAAGCGGTCGAGCTGTTCGCCGAGGAAGGCCGAACCAAGCGTCGCGTTATAGCCGGCATCAGTGGTCAGCCGTGTTTGCGAAAACTGCAGCCCGGCCTTCTTCGCCAGTTGCCTTGCGGTTCCCGGCATCAGCTGCAGCAGCCCGCGCGCGCCGGCGCTCGACACTGCGCCGATGTTGAATTCGCTTTCCTGGCGGGCGATCGCATAGGCCAGCGCCTTGCCCGAGCCGGAAATGTCGGCCGAATCGGGAATGACGCCGAGCGGATGCGACAATGCCCCGACATCGATGCCGCGCGCCCCGGCGATCTTGCCGATTTTCAGTGCCATGAAATGGTTCCCTTGCTTTTCCGCAACGACAGCCAGCAGCGCCAGTTCTCCCGGACTGGTCAACTGCCCGGCAAGGTCGCGATAGAGCGTCTCGGCATAGCGGTCGTAGCCCGCCTCCTGCAGCCGCTTGATGGCGCTGACGGCCTCGCGGCCGGCAAAATTCTGCCGGTCGGCTGCACTTGGCGAGGGATAGACGATGTTCAGCGCCTGCCGCCCCACGCGTTCGGCGGCAAGCTGGCCGTAGAATGTCGTGCCATAGGCAGCGGCGCGCGCAAAATAGTCCTTGGCATTGCCCGGACCGCCGACTTCCGCGGCACGGCCGAGCCAGTAATAGGCGCGCGACAGCGTCATCGGCCCCTGGGCGAGGTCCGCGATGCGAGCGAAATGACTGGCCGCGGTTTTTGGGTCGTTCAGGCCGCGCAGCGCATACCAGCCAGCATGGAATTCGGCGTCCGCCGCATTGGTGGCACTTTCGGCGGCGTGTGTGGCGACGATCTTGTACGCGGTCTTCATGTCGCCCTGGTCTACCAGTTCGCGCGACAGCACCCGGCGCTCGACCCACCAGGCATCCGGATCGACCAGAGCTTCGCGATCGGTCGGCGCCTGCATCACAATGGCCGCGGCGCCGGCAAAATCCTCCTGCTTGCGCAGATATTCGGCCTGCGCGAAGAAGTAGCCGGCCGAACGTTGCATTGCCGGCACGGCCTTCAGCAGCTTGGGCGCGTTCTTGTCGCCTTTGTCGGCCGCCGCCCATGCATCGGCGAGCTGCTGGGCACCGGCAAGGCCGGCGACACGCAGGGCGGAATTCGCACGGTCGGCATAGAACATGCGCTCCATGCGAAAGCGGTGGTCGGCGGCCGGGATCAGGCTACCGAATTCCTTGATCAGCGCCGCCTCGTCCTTGGCCTCCAGGATCGCGGTGCGCCAGAAGGGCGACAGCACCGAACGTGCCGCCTTGATATTGCCTGACGCCACATAGGCGCGGGCAAGAACCATCACGCCTTCGAATGTCTGCGGCTGGCCGCCGTCGAATGCCGCAATGACGGCATCGGGGGCAGGGTTCTCGCGATAGAGTGCGCGTTCGCTGTTTTTGCGCAGGGTGACGGTGCCCGGCCAATTGGGCAGCATCTTGGCCGCAGCAGTGATATCGCCGCTCGGAATCTTGTCGCCGCCATAAAGCGCGATCGCCCAGGCAAGGATATGCTGGTCGAGCGACTGAGCGGGAAGGCCATCGCGCACACCACGAGCGCGGGGACTATCGCCCGCCGCCAACGCATCCAGCCCGCTTTTCAAGGGGGCGACGTCGGGCAAGGGCGGCTGTGGGATCCTGCCCTGCAGGTCAGGCAGCGCAATTGCCGCGCCTGGCATCGGAATGGCTGAGGTGACCCGTACGTCCACGCTACCACTGATCGCCATGCCCGGCATCAGCGCGAGCGTGGCGCCAAGCAGCGCGAGAATGTGAGGCCGACCGCCCGGCATGATCCTTAAATCTTCCTTGTCCTGGCATTCCACAAGCAGGCGGAGATGCCTCGAAGCCTAAACTTAGGTCGTGAAGAGCTCGTAAACAAAGAGTTATCGAGGCCGTTCGAATTGCGCTTGCTGGCACCATGGCAATGCTTGCCGTGCAACCATGTCGAGACTATGGTGCGCCGCTTCGCTTTCGGCTAGAAGGCGCGCACAACAAAACACCGACACAAAATAGAAGTGCCAAGGAGTTGGACGATATGCTGAGAGGCTCGCTTACTGCGCTCGTGACACCGTTCGAAAAGAGCGGGCGTTTCGACGAGAAAGCCTTTCGCGCATTCGTCGAATGGCAACTCGGCGAGGGCACGACTGGACTGGTGCCGGTCGGCACCACCGGCGAGTCGCCGACGCTGTCGCATGACGAGCACCGCCAGGTCGTCAAGGTGTGTATCGAGGTGGCCAAGGGCCGCGTTCCGGTCGTCGCCGGCGCCGGCTCCAACAACACCGAGGAAGCGGTCGGCCTCGTGCAGTATGCCGAGAAGGCCGGTGCGGATGCTGCACTCGTTGTCACGCCCTATTACAACAGGCCGACACAACGCGGCCTGTACGAGCACTTCGCGGCGGTCGCCAGGGCGACCAAGCTGCCGATCATCATCTACAACATCCCGCCGCGCTCGGTGATCGACATGATGCCGGAGACGATGGGGCGGCTTGCGCACGACTTCAAGAACATTGTCGGCGTCAAGGATGCCACCGGCAAGGTCGAACGGGTCTCCGAGCAGCGCGCCACGTGCGGCATGGATTTTATCCAGCTTTCGGGCGAGGATGCTTCGGCGCTTGGATTCAACGCGCATGGCGGCGTCGGCTGCATCTCGGTGACCTCGAATGTCGCGCCGCGGCTGTGCGCGGAATTCCAGGAAGCGACGCTGTCCGGCGACAGCGCCAAGGCACTGGAATTGCAAGATCGTCTGCTGCCGCTGCACAAGGCGATCTTTATCGAACCTGGCGTTTCCGGGGCGAAATATGCGCTGTCGAAGCTGGGCAAGGTCGAAAATGTGCTGCGTTCGCCGCTAATGACGGTCGAACAGTCGACCGCCGACAAGATCGATGCGGCGATGAAGCACGCCGGCTTGATTAATTAGGGATGAGGCGCCACCTCTCCGCATCATGAATCAAGTCAGAAAAGCCGATCCCAACAACAAGACCGTTTCGGAAAACCGCAAGGCGCGGTTTTCCTATGAGGTGCTCGACACGGTCGAGGCCGGTCTGGTGCTGACCGGCACCGAGGTCAAGTCGCTGCGCCAGGGCCAAGCCAACATCCAAGACAGCTATGCCTCGGTCGAAGGCGGCGAGATCTGGCTGATCAACTCTTATCTGCCGGAATATCTGCAGGCCAACCGCTTCAACCATGAGCCGCGCCGGCGCCGCAAGCTGCTGCTCAACAAGCGCGAGATGGCGAAACTGTCGCAGAGTGTCGACCGCGAAGGCATGACGCTGGTGCCGCTGAAAATCTATTTCAACGACCAGGGTCGCGCCAAGCTGTTGCTCGCCGTCGGCCGCGGCAAGAAACTGCACGACAAGCGCGAATCCGAGAAGCAGCGCGACTGGTCGCGCGAGAAGGGCCGGCTCTTAAAAGAGCGTGGGTAGGCTGGGGCCATTCGCTTGACGAACCGGATTGTTCTTTTCGGTCTAGCGAGCCTGGTCTCGGTGTGCCTCATCACGGCAGGCGGCTATCTCTACTTCCGCACATTCTCGCCGGATCGCGATAAATATCCGGTCAGGGGCATCGACGTCTCCCATCATCAGGGCCAGATTGATTGGCGGCGCGTAGCCGCCGACGATGTCGCCTTTGCCGTCATCAAGGCGACCGAAGGCGGCGATCATGTCGATGATGCTTTCGCACGGAATTTGGAAGAGGCCCGGGCCGCCGGTCTCGCCGTCGGCGCCTATCACTTTTTCACCTTTTGCCGGCCGGGTGCGGACCAGGCGAAGAATTTCATCTCGGTGGTGCCGCACGATCAGCCCCTGCTGCCACCCGTGGTCGATATCGAATTCGGCGGCAACTGCCCGCAGCGGCCGACGCCCGAACAATTGAACGCCGAACTGGCCGCGTTCCTCGCTCCAGTCGAGGCGGCGTTCGGCAAGCCGGCGGTGGTCTATCTGACCGACGACGCAGCGGAAGCGTATGCAGCGCGGATTGCTGCCCGTCCGCTCTGGCTCCGCTCATTGCTCCTGGAGCCGGATCGCGACGACTGGGTCTACTGGCAGTACCACAACAGGGGTCGCGTCGACGGCATCA
Organism: Mesorhizobium sp. M0518; assembly: GCF_040321125.1. NCBI lineage: Bacteria > Pseudomonadati > Pseudomonadota > Alphaproteobacteria > Hyphomicrobiales > Phyllobacteriaceae > Mesorhizobium > Mesorhizobium sp. M0518. Next base: position 34,541 of record NZ_JAMYQY010000012.1, on the reverse strand, counting down.
ACGGCGATGTCGACCTGAATGTGCTGCAGGGTGGGCCGGAGAAATTGGCCGAGCTGTTCGCTGCACCTTGATCAGACGAATTCCGCTGGCGAGATGGAGAACCAAATGTCGGCGCGCTGATTCGTGTTACGCAGCGTTCCGTCCTGCCTGCGCGCTCACGAAGGTCAGTTTCAGACCAAGCGCCTCGGCCACTTTCATGATCGTTGCGAATTCGGGATTCCCTTCGCCGCTCAGGGCCTTGTAGAGAGCCTGTCGCGTCATACCGGCTTTCTCGGCAAGTCTCGTCATGTTCTGCGCACGCGCAATGACGCCAAGCGCATGAGCAATCTCCGCTGCGGTGCCATCTTCGCACGTCGCTGCCAGATATGCTTCGATTGCCTCTGGAGTGTCGAGATATTCGGCCCCGTCAAAGGCTGTGACTTTCATTGCCATATTGCCTTGTCCTTCCATTCCTTGGCGAGTTTTTTTGCGGCTGCGATGTCTCTGCTTTGCGTTCCTTTGTCGCCACCGCAAAGGAGCAGCACGCACAAGTTGCCTGCTTGGAGGAAATAGATGCGATAGCCAGGACCATCGTCGATCCGCATTTCGCTTATGCCCTCGCCAACGGGCTTGACGTCTCCCGGATTGCCTACAGTCAGTCGGTCGATGCGCCGAACAATGCGGGCTTTTGCTTGCGCGTCGCGGAGGTCTTCGAGCCAGCGTTTGAATGTATCGGTTTCGAAAACCTGCATCATGGTAACTGTAAACCATGGTTGACTATTGTCAAGGGGAGAAGCTGATTGCTTATCGTGCCTACTTGCCCAAGAACGCCGCTATCTGGCTGAAAACGCTGACGAACATTGCCTCGGTCAGCACGCCGGTATTGGTGTTGTAGCGTGAGCAGTGATAGCTCGAAAACAGCGTGACGCCACCGGCCGGCAGCTGCCCGCCATGCTTGAACGGGTAGGCGGCGACGCGCCCACCCAGTGCCCGCACGGTCGACTGGTGCGCGATCGATCCCAGTGCCAGCACGGCGCGCAAATTGGGGAACCGCGCGATCGTCGGCACCAGGAATGTCCGACAGGTGGCAATCTCTGCGGCCACCGGCTTGTTCTCCGGCGGCACGCAGCGCACCGCGTTGGTGATCGCGGTGCCGACAAGCTCCAATCCGTCGTCGGGTCTGGCCTTGAATTCGCCGCGTGCAAAACCGTGCGAAATCAGCGTCGAGTAGAGCAGGTCGCCGGCATAGTCGCCGGTGAACGGGCGGCCCGTTCGGTTGGCACCGCGAAGGCCGGGCGCCAGCCCGACGATCAGCAGTTGGACCGTCGCGTCACCTTCGGGAGGCAAAAAAGTCGGCACCGGCGCATTGAACCAGGACGGCTCGCGCTGCCGCCATTCGGCGATGAAGTCATGCAGCCGCGGGCAGAGCGGGCAATCGCGGCCGGGTTCGGAGGCGGAAAGGGCGGTCAAGGCGACTGGCCTCAGTAATCGTCCTCGTCGACTTCGGCCGGCTCGGGCCGCCGCACCGACCGCTCGGAGGGATCACGGCCGACCTCGTTCTTCAATGTCATCAGGTCGATGAAATGGTCGGCCTGGCGGCGCAGGTCGTCGGAGATCATCGGCGGCTGCGAGGCCATGGTCGAGACGATCGACACCTTGCGGCCACGCCGCTGCAACGCCTCGACCAGCGTGCGGAAGTCGCCGTCGCCGGAAAAGATGACGTAGTGGTCGACGACATCGGCGAGCTGCAGCGCATCGACCGCAAGCTCGATGTCCATATTGCCCTTGATCTTGCGGCGACCGGTCGAGTCGGTGAACTCCTTGGCCGGCTTGGTGACCACCTTGAAGCCATTATAGTCGAGCCAGTCGATCAACGGACGGATCGAGGAGTATTCCTGATCCTCGACCAGCGCCGTGTAATAATAGGCGCGCAACAGATAGCCGCGCTTCTGAAAGCTCGACAGGAGCTTGCGATAGTCGATGTCGAAGCCGAGTGCACGCGACGTCGCGTAAAGATTGGCGCCGTCGATGAATAGGGCGATTTTTTCACGAGGGTCGAACATGGAAAATATTCCTTCTCGAAATAAACGGCCGTCTAAACGAAATGCGATAGCGTTCGGTCAGGCTCATAATAAACCGGCTGACCTCCATGCCATCCGAGATAGCGCCAGTTTCGCGGCAATCCAAGGGTGCGTGCTGTACTGCAAGCAATTGTGATCGGGACACCGAACACATAACCACAGACAGGTTTTGCCAAATCGGGTGTTTGAACCAAGGTTTGGGCGCCATGCAGCCCGGCCATTGCCATGATGCTTGTATTTTGGCGGCGTTCGGGTTATGGACCGCGCCTGTTTTCCATCAAATCCATCGCATGAAAGGGGCAATCCATGGCCCGCGTAACCGTTGAAGATTGCATCGACAAGGTCGACAACCGCTTCGAGCTGGTGCTCTTGGCCGGCCACCGCGCCCGCCAGATCAGCCAGGGCGCGCCGATCACCGTGCCGCGTGACAACGACAAGAACCCGGTCGTGGCGCTGCGCGAGATCGCCGATGAGACGCTTTCGCCCGACGACCTCAAGGAAGATCTGATCCATTCGCTGCAGAAGCATGTCGAGGTCGACGAGCCCGAAGCCGACGGCGAGGCGATTGCCGATCAGACCGGCGCCGCCGTTGCGGCCACCGACGCCGATGACACCGAGGAGAACGTCACCTTCGACCGGATGACCGAGGAAGACCTCCTGGCCGGCATCGAGGGCCTGGTGCCGCCGGAAAAGAGCGACGACTACTAAGCCAGCGCTCTGGACCTGCCTGGAATACGTTTCCGGCACTTCCGTCCAGTCAGTTTCGTGGCTATCTATGGGATGCGCCGTACGCTAGTGCGGCGCATCAATCATTTCAGCACCGCGAGATCCCGCCCATGATGCGTCAGTATGAGCTTGTCGAGCGCGTCCAGCGCTACAAGCCTGACGTCAACGAGGCGTTGCTCAACAAGGCCTATGTCTATGCCATGCAGAAGCATGGCCACCAGAAGCGCGCTTCCGGCGACCCGTATTTCTCGCACCCGCTCGAAGTCGCCGCCATCCTCACCGAGATGCATATGGACGAGGCGACGATCGCGGTCGCCCTGCTGCACGACACGATCGAGGACACGACCGCCACACGGGCCGAGATCGACGATCTGTTCGGCCCCGAAATGGGCAAGCTGGTCGAGGGCCTGACCAAGCTGAAGAAGCTCGATCTCGTCTCGAAGAAGGCCGAGCAGGCGGAAAACCTGAGAAAGCTTCTGCTGGCGATTTCAGAAGATGTCCGCGTGCTGCTGGTCAAGCTCGCCGACCGCCTGCACAATATGCGCACCCTCGACCACATGCCGGAAGCCAAGCGCCTGCGCATCGCCGAGGAGACGATGGATATCTACGCGCCGCTGGCCGGCCGCATGGGCATGCAAGGCATGCGCGAGGAGCTGGAGGAGATCGCCTTCCGCTTCATCAATCCGGAGGCCTATCGCGCCGTCACCGCACGGCTTGCCGAAATCTTCGAGCGCAACAAGGGCGTGCTGACGGACATCGAAAAAGCGCTGTCCACGCTGTTCGAGAAGCATGCGATCAACGCCGGCGTGAAGAGCCGGCAGAAGAAGCCGTGGTCGGTGTTCCGCAAGATGGAGGCCAAGGCACTGTCCTTCGAGCAGCTCTCGGATATTTTCGGCTTCCGCGTCGTCGTCGATACGGTCGAGGACTGTTACCGGGCGCTTGGCGCCATCCACACCGCGTGGTCGATGGTGCCGGGCCGCTTCAAGGATTACATCTCGACGCCGAAGCAGAACGATTATCGGTCGATCCACACCACCATCGTCGGCCCGTCGCGCCAGCGTGTCGAACTGCAGATCCGCACCCGAGAGATGAACAAGATCGCCGAATACGGCGTCGCTGCCCATTCGATCTACAAGGACACCGGCGGCAAGACGAATGGCGCCGCCCACGCGATTTCGAAGGAAACCAACGCCTATGCCTGGCTGCGGCGCACCATCGAGCAGCTTGCCGAAGGCGACAATCCCGAGGATTTCCTCGAAAATACCAAGCTAGAACTGTTTCAGGACCAGGTGTTCTGCTTCACCCCGAAAGGCATGTTGATTGCGCTGCCGCGCGGCGCGACACCGATCGACTTCGCCTACGCGGTGCACACCGATGTCGGTGACACCTGCGTCGGTGCCAAGGTCAACGGCCGCATCATGCCGCTGATGACGGAGCTGAAGAACGGCGATGAGGTCGAGATCATCCGCTCCAAGGCACAGGTTCCGCCGGCGGCGTGGGAATCGGTCGTCGTCACCGGCAAGGCGCGCTCGGCCATCCGCCGTGCCACCAAGAATGCCATCCGCAAGCAATATTCGGGTCTCGGCATCCGCATCCTGGAACGCGCCTTCGAGCGTGCCGGCAAGACCTTCACCAAGGAGAGCCTGAAGCAGGTGCTGCACAGGCTGGCGCGCAAGGACATCGAGGATGTGCTGGCCTCCGTCGGGCGCGGCGAGCTCGCCTCCACCGACGTCATGAAGGCGGTATTCCCCGACTACAAGGATGAGCGCGTCACCACGGCCGTCCCCAAGCCGCGCGAGGAGGGCTGGTCGAAGATCCGCAATGCCGCCGGCATGCTGTTCCAGATTCCGGGTCGTGCCGCGCGCAAGGACAAGGACCAGCCACGCGATGGCGCCGTGCCGATCCGCGGCGTGCGCGGCGATCTGCCGGTGCGCTTCGCGCCGGAAGGGGCGGTGCCTGGCGATCGCATCGTCGGCATCGTCCAGCCGGGCACCGGCATCACCATCTATCCGATCCAGTCGCCGGCGCTGCAGGCGTTCGACGATCAGCCCGAACGCTGGATCGACGTGCGCTGGGACATCGACGAGCGCACCAAGGAACGCTTTCCGGCGCGCGTATCGGTCACCGCCATCAACGCGCCGGGGTCACTCGCCGATATAGCGCAGGTGGTTGCCTCGAACGACGCCAACATCCATACACTGTCGATGGTGCGCACTGCTCCCGACTTCACCGAAATGCTGATCGATCTCGAAGTCTGGGATCTCAAGCACCTCAACCGGCTGCTGTCGCAGCTCAAGGACAATTCGAGCGTCAGCGACGCAAGACGCGTCAATGGCTAGACCATGCTCCGGTTTCGGACAAAGTCATGGTCAATCAAAAAGAGGCAGACATGAACACCGATGAAGTGCTGGGCATTTTCCGCGAGGCGGGTGCTGTTCTGGAAGGGCATTTCATTTTGACCTCGGGCCTGCGCAGTCCGGTCTTCCTGCAGAAGGCGCGCGTGTTCATGCATGCCGACAAGACCGAGCTTCTGTGCAAGGCGTTGGCCGAGAAGATACGCGCTGGCGTGCCAGGCAAGATTGATTATGTCGTCGGCCCGGCGATCGGAGGGCTGATCCCAGCCTACGAGACCTCGCGTCATCTCCGCGTGCCGGCGATCTGGGTCGAGCGGGAAGGGGGCGAGTTCCGCTTGCGCCGCTTCGAGATCGCCAGGGGCTCGCGTGTCGTCATCGTCGAGGACATCGTCACCACTGGCCTGTCGATCCGTGAGACCATCGAGTGCCTGCGCGATCTTGGCGCCGAGGTGGCGGCCGCGGCCTGCATCATCGACCGTTCGGCCGGCAAGACCGATGTCGGTGTGCCGCTCATCGCGCTTGCCGAGTATGAGGTCCCGGCCTATCCGGCCGACCGGCTGCCGCCGGAGCTTGCCGCCATCCCGGCGATCAAGCCCGGCAGCCGCAACATCTGACGGGGCATTTTTTTCGCCCAACAATGTGCGGCGGTTTTGGGGAAAGCGACATGCGTGAAGACAGATTGGAAATGGTCGCCGGCATCGATCATTTCGTGCTGACGGTCGCTTCGCTGGAAGTGACCTGTGAGTTTTACCAGCGCGTGCTGGGTTTTGAGCGCATCGACGCGGCGGATCGGCCGACGGCGCTGGCTTTCGGTACCCATAAGATCAATGTGCATGAGGTCGGCCGCACTTTCGAGCCCAAGGCGAAGTCGCCGACATCAGGATCAGGTGATTTCTGCCTGATCACCGACCGGCCACTGGATGAGGTCCGTGCCCGGCTCGCGGCCAATGGTGTGGTGGTGGAACTCGGCCCGGTTGAACGTATCGGGGCCCGAGGTCCGATGATGTCGGTTTATTTCCGTGACCCAGACGGCAATCTGGTCGAGGTCAGCGAATACCTGCCGTAGCCGCCGGCGACGATGCGCCTTTCGGCGATGCGACTGCCGGTTCCCTAAATTCGCCGCGATTATCCGATGTTCGAAGCAAGACCTGCCGCCCCTAAGGGCGGCGACAAGCGCGGCGCACAGAAGGTGTTTGGTTGTTCTTGCGCCAGCGCGTCGTTATATAAGGTGGCGATTGCCATAGGGTGATCGTCAAGCGCAAGATGTGGCTGCCACGCCCGGCTGAAGGTGCCGTTGCGGGCGCTGTGGAACGGGAACAGAGTGCTTTTTCGACGCCGCAAGCCTGATGGCTTTTATGAGCGGGTGCGTACCTACCTTTGGCCGCGCCGCTCGTTTTCGCGCTCGCTTCAGTATTTTTCCAAGCGCATCCTGCGGCTGAAGGCCACACCGCATGCGGTTGCGGCCGGTGTTGCGGCCGGTGTCTTCGCTTCATTCTTTCCCGTCGGTTTCCATTTCATCATCGCTGCCCTCCTGTGCTGGGTGATCGCCGGCAATCTGGTGGCGGCCGCTCTCGGCGCGGTTTTTTTCGGCAACCCGCTGACCTTCCCGTTGCTATGGGGCGCGTCGTGGGAAACGGGCAAGCTCATCCTGCATGACCGCCTGCCGACGCATGGGCCGCCGGCACATCTGGGCGAGATGCTGCATAATCTCTCCTTCGCGCAATTGTGGAAACCGGTCCTCGAACCGATGCTGATCGGCGCGGTTCCGCTCGGGCTCGCCTTCGGGCTGCTGTTCTACGCCATCACGCGCTGGGGCATGAACGCTTTCCGCGAACAGCGGCGCAAGCGTCTGGCCGAGCGTGCAAGCCGGCATGCGCAATCGTCCCATCCCGGCGCAAGCATCGGTTCCACCGCGCGATGATCATCGGCATCGGCAGCGACCTGATCGACATCAGACGCATCGAAAAGTCGCTGGAGCGTCACGGCCAGCGCTTCATCCAGAGAATCTACACCGAGATCGAACAGGCCCGCTCCGAAAACCGGCGGGCGCGTGCTGCCTCCTATGCCAAGCGGTTCGCTGCCAAGGAGGCCTGCGCCAAGGCGCTGGGCACCGGTCTGGCGCAGGGCGTGTTCTGGCGCGACATGGGTGTCGTCAACCTGCCCAGTGGCGCGCCGACCATGGCGCTGACGGGAGGAGCGCAGGCCAGGCTGGACAAAATCCTGCCAAAGGGCCACCGGGCGGCGATCCACCTCACCATCACGGATGATTTCCCGCTCGCTCAAGCCTTTGTGATCATCGAGGCGCTGCCCGTCGAAGAAGCGCCACATTGATTGCCTCTGACGACCGGCATTGACGTTGCCCAGCGCGCGCCGAGACTCTATACCATCCAACGCACAATCGAGGACGACATGAGCGTGGCTGAAAAATCCGAGAAGAAATCCGGCGGGCTTGGCGAGACCGTCAGCGTCATCGTCCAGGCGCTTTTGCTCGCCCTGGTCATCCGCACGCTGCTGTTCCAGCCTTTTTCGATCCCGTCGGGATCGATGCGGCCGACGCTTTTGGAAGGCGACTATCTGTTCGTCACCAAATGGTCCTACGGCTATTCGCGCTACTCGCTGCCTTTCGGACCCGATATTTTTTCAGGCCGCATCTGGGGCTCCGAGCCGAAGCGCGGCGATGTAGCGGTTTTCAAGTTCCCGCCTGATCCGTCCGTCGACTACATCAAGCGCGTGGTCGGCCTGCCGGGTGACAAGATCCAGGTCAAGGACGGCCAGCTGTTCATCAACGGCGTCGGCGTGCCGCGCGTGAAAACAGGCCAGATCGACAATCCCGACATCACCGAGGAATCGCGCCCGATCGACGTCTATCGTGAGACCTTGCCCAACGGCGTCAGCTACGACACGCTCGATCTGAATTCGAACTCGATCGGCGACAACACCCGCGAATTCGACGTGCCGGCCGGCCACTATTTCATGATGGGCGACAACCGGGACAATTCCGCCGACAGCCGTTTCACCGTCGGCTACGTTCCCGCGGAAAATCTGGTTGGCCGCGCCAATCTTGTCTTCTTCTCGATCGCCGGCAAGGCGAGCCCTCTCGAAATCTGGAAATGGCCGTCGCTGATGCGCGCTTCGCGCCTGTTCCACTTCGTCAATTGATGGCTTTGAAGCGTCCGACGGGCGAAACTCTGGCCGGTTTGGTGAAGGCCAAGACCGGTCACGTCTTCAAGGATATCCGTTTGCTCGAGACCGCCTTGACGCATTCCAGTGCGGTCAAGGCGGCCAGCAACAACCAGCGTCTGGAATTCCTTGGCGACCGCGTGCTTGGGCTTGTCGTCGCCGATATGCTTTTCGAGAAATTTCCCGATGCGCCGGAAGGTGAAATCGCGCCGCGCTTCAATGCGCTGGTCGATGCGCGGACATGCTCCGAAATCGGCATCGAAATGCAGCTGGAGGATCTGGTCCGCGCCGATTCCGCCTTGAAGATGCGGTCGCGTGGCTCGGGCGGAAACTATCTGGCGGATGCGGTCGAAGCGCTGATCGCGGCGGTTTACGTCGACGGTGGCATCGAGGCCGCGCGGCGGTTCGTCCTGCGCTACTGGGAACCGCGCTCGCATACGGTGATCGCAAAGCCGCTCAATCCGAAATCCGATCTGCAGGAATGGATTGCCAAGACCCGCGATGCGCGCCCTGAATATGTGATCGAGAAACGAGAAGGCCCGGACCACCAGCCCGTCTTCACCGTGTCCTTGCAGGTCCGCGGCTTTGCGCCGATAAGCGGTACTGGCGGCTCCCGCAGGGTTGCCGAAGAAGCGGCGGCTTCGGCATTTCTTGTGCGCGAAGGCGTCTGGGCCACCACGTCGGCCCAAAAACCGGAGCGCGCGCGCTCAAGTGAAGGGAGTGCGGCATGACCGCCACCGAAGAGCCGGCGACCGCAGCCGCCACGCATTCCGGCTTTGTCGCGCTGATCGGCGCGCCCAACGCGGGCAAGTCGACCTTGGTCAACCAATTGGTCGGTGCCAAGGTGTCGATCGTCACCCACAAGGTGCAGACGACCCGCGCCATCGTGCGCGGCATCGCCACGCATGATAATGCGCAGATCGTTTTTGTCGACACGCCCGGCATCTTCAAGCCAAAGCGGCGGCTCGACACGGCGATGGTGACCACCGCCTGGGGCGGCGCCAAGGACGCCGATATCGTGCTGCTTTTGATCGACGCCGAACGCGGCATCAGGGGCGACGCCGACGCCATCCTCGAGCGGCTGAAGGATGTGCGCCAGCCGATGGTGCTGATCCTCAACAAGGTCGACCGGGTCAAGCACGAGGCGCTGCTGGCCTTATCGGCGGCAGCCAACGAAAGGGTGCCGTTCAAGCGCACCTTCATGGTGTCGGCGTTGACCGGTTCCGGCTGCAAGGACGTGCTCGATTATCTGGCCGAGGCTCTGCCGGTCGGCCCCTGGTACTATCCGGAAGACCAGATCTCGGACCTGCCGATGCGCCAACTCGCGGCCGAGATCACGCGCGAGAAGCTGTATCTCAGGCTGCATCAGGAACTGCCCTATTCCTCGCATATCGAGACCGAGAAATGGGAAGAGAAGCCGGATGGCTCGGTGCGCATCGACCAGACCATCTATGTCGAGCGCGACAGCCAGAAGAAGATCGTGCTCGGCCACAAGGGCGAGACCATCCGCGCCATCGGCCAGGCGGCACGCATGGAAATAGCCGGTATCCTGGAACAGAAGGTGCACCTGTTCCTGTTCGTCAAGGTGCGCGAGAACTGGGGCGACGACCCCGAGCGCTATCGCGAGATGGGGCTCGAGTTTCCGCGCTAGACCGAAGGTTCGCGTAGCGACAGCGGCAAGCGGTTTTCGGAGAGTTCAAATAAATCGCTCCAGGTCCATGGTCAGCAATCTGAACATCGACACGGCGCTTGTCAGCCGACTGGTCGCCACGCAGGAGTGATCTTGCGGTCAGGCCGGTCGAGATTGGCAGCTGAGGCTTCTATCTTAGCGACGAGATGAGGTGGAAAAGGGCGATCCCGCCTGTGATCTGGCAATTGCCTGGACGCTTTTCGAGGGCAAAAGCCGGGAAGCGTTCTGCGCCGACCTTCCCGCCGACGAAGCGATGATGTGCAAAGCGCTGATCACGGTCGGCGGATACATCGGCATCAACCCCGTCGAGTTTGAAAAATCCTGGCACGTGGCCGATGAAGTGCTTGCCGATCACGCGCGCGGGCGTGAAGTGCCGAACGGTACGCCGCTCTAGCCAACCAGAACCCTGATCCTGTCGCCGGACCATCCGCCATCGCATGGCGTGACCAGGGACATTCTGGCCGAAGCGATGCTTTCCAGGACCTATGTGTGCCAATCCGCCTATCGAGGCGGGCGACCACGTCGCCTGCGTCGCCAAGGTCGACTGAGAGGCGTCGCGAAGGAATCGCCTTCAACGGTTGACTGCTGTCACAATCAGCGACGCGACAGCGCTCCAGGGGGTTTCGATCGCTTTGGAAGAGGCAGACAGGCTTGGAGGCGTCATCCTGCTTTTCGCCTCGGTATCAAAGTGGGTTTGGCGGATCGGCGGCATCTGACGATAAAGGGGGCGGCAAGATTCAGGCGATTTCGGCGTAAATCAGGTAGATATTCCGCATTATACGGTCATTTTGGAAATATAGCACGTCACAATTGTATTTAGCCGCGAAAGTATCGGTATATATATTTAATAAATGACATTGTGCCAGTTGTGCCACTCGTCGGATTCGCAAGTGTTATTTGTGCAACACAGTATTAATCTGTTCAAGGAATTGGCATTATTCGGGAAATCGTCATTGAAGACAGATGATCGATGGGTATGTTCGCCGCTGAAAAGGGCGAGCGATGCGAGCCTTTTTCGCTGTGGGGGTGAGGCGGGAAAACATTGCCGCCAGCCACAAATCCGAAGCCATTTATAACTATGACTGGAGAGGTCAGAGAATGAACATCAAGAGCCTCCTTCTCGGCTCAGCCGCGGCCCTCATCGCGGCCAGCGGCGCGCGCGCCGCGGACGCTGTCGTCGTTGCCGAGCCGGAACCTGCCGAATACGTCAAGATTTGCGACGTCTATGGCGCCGGCTACTTCTACATCCCTGGCACCGAGACCTGCCTGCGCATCGGCGGCTATCTTCGCTACGACATGGGCGTCGGCGATTCCGGCACGTTCGATGGTGTCAACAACGTTGCCGATCACATGGACGGCGATAGGCACGACACTTATTACAAGAACATGCGCTTCACGCTGAGGACTTATACCGGCCAGGAAACCGAGCTCGGCACGTTGAAGACCTTCACCGAGACCCGGTTCCAGTTCGGCAACTCCTCTGGCGACTATGACGGAAGCTCAAGCACTGGCTGGCAAGCCGGCAATAACAAGGCAGATGGAACCAGCAAGACTTCGCTGAATTTCGCCTGGATCCAGCTCGGTGGCCTGCGGGTCGGCAAGGATGAAACGGTATACGACCAGTTCATCGGCTATGCCGGCAATGTCATCCAGGACACGCTCATCCCGTATGGTGTCAAGGATACCAACCTCATCAGCTACTACTTCGACGCAGGCAGCGGCTTCACGGGCGTGGTCTCGCTCGAAGAAGGCACCGCCGTCAACACGATCGACAGCTACGTTCCGCATGTTGTCGGCGGTTTGAAGTACAAGGGCGACTGGGGTGCGATCACCGGCGTCGTGGCCTATGACAGCAACTATGAGGAAGTGTCCGGCAAGGTCCGTCTGGACGTCAACGTCAGCAAGGAACTGACGCTGTTCGTCATGGGCGGCTACGGCACCAACGACAACATCAACGACTTCGGCACAGGCCGTACCCAATACAAGCCATGGGGCGGAAACTGGGCGATCTGGGGCGGCGGCACCTACAAGTTCAACGACAAGACCTCGTTCAACGCCCAGGTCTCCTATGACGACTGGAAGAACCTCGGCGTCGCGGCCAACGTTGCCTACACCATCGTCCCCGGTTACACGATCACGGCCGAAGTCGATTACCTCAATGCAGGAAAATTCGACGACTTCGATTTCAACAACTGGACCAAGGCCGACAAGAAGAGCAGCGTCGGCGGCATCGTTCGCTTCCAGCGCAATTTCTAACAGATCGACTGACCTCACCAGCCCGCCCGCAGCACATCGCTGCGGGCGGTTTTTTATGCCATTGGCATGAGAGTTACCCAGGGCCAAGCCGATACCTTGATTTCGCCACCCGATCGGTGAAAAGCTCCTGAAATGGAATGGCGCGACGAGGGAATCATTCTCGGCACCCGCAAGCATGGCGAAACCAGCGCCATTCTCGAGGTGTTGACGCGAGCGCATGGCCGTCATCTCGGCCTTGTTCGCGGCGGCCGTTCGCGCAAGCAGCAGCCTGTTCTCCAGCCCGGCAACCGTGTCGACCTGTTGTGGCGAGCGCGCCTTGACGAGCACCTCGGCACGTTCCAGGCCGAAGCGATCGAGATGAACGCGGCCCGGCTGATGGACAGCGCCGTCGCCGTCTACGGCTTGCAGACCATGGCCGCGCATCTGCGCCTGCTGCCCGAGCGCGATGCGCACGAAGGTCTTTACGAAACGCTTGCCGTAATGATCGTCCATCTCGACGATGCCGAAATTGCCGGCGAACTGGTGGCGCGCTTCGAGCTTCTGGTGCTGGACGAACTCGGCTTCGGCCTCGATCTCAGTCAATGTGCCGCCACCGGCACGCGACAGGACCTGGCCTATGTCTCGCCGAAGTCGGGACGCGCGGTATCGCGCGAAGCCGGTTTGCCTTGGCGCGACAAGATGCTGACTCTGCCGGCTTTCCTGCAGCGCGGCTCCGGCCTGCGCGCCGATGCGGCAGCGGTCGAGGACGCCTTCCGGCTCACCGGCTTCTTCTTCAACCGCCATGTCTATGAGCCGCGCGGCTTCGAGCCGCCAGACGCTCGTACCGGCTTCCTCGCCGCCTTGCGCAAACATCACGCGCGCGGCAAGGCCATAGCTGGCGAGGACGCAGCCAGAGAAATCATCACATGAGCGAGGTCGAACTTTATCCTGGCCGGGTCTCACCGCTCGGCCTCGGCACCATTCCGCACGCCGACATCCTGAAATACACCGGTTTGGAATTGCTGCAGCGCATCGTCGACGGCAAGTATCCGGCGCCGCCGATTTCCTTTCAGCTGAATTTCACTCTCACCGAAGTCTCGGAAGGGCGCGCTGTCTTTCGTGGCATGCCGAGCGAGCGCCATCTCAATCCGCTGGGCAGCGTACATGGCGGCTGGGCGGCGACGCTGCTCGATTCGGCACTGGCCTGTGCCGTGCAGACGCTGCTCGAAAAGGGCGAGGCCTATACGACGGCGGAGTTCAAGGTGAATTTGACGCGTCCCATCACGCCGAGGACCGGCGAGGTGGTGTGCGAGGGCAGGGTTGTTCACAAGGGCCGCACGTTGGCGGTGTCGGAAGCGACGTTGAAGGATGCCGGCGGCAAGCTGCTGGCTTTCGGCACCGAAACATGCTCGATCTTTCCGGCCGCCAATCTGGCGGCGCGTTGACTGGCGGCGCATTGAGTTTTCCGAGCTTGGATTTTCTGGCCGCTTGGCCGCCGCATTTGAATGTCAGTACGACGGATGTCAGTGAAAACTGGCCTGGTTTGGGGGAACCGCCATGTTTGAAAGCCTGATCGGCCTTGTCGCCATCATCGCTTTGTTCGTCATCATTTCGCGCCAGCAGAGCCGCATCGGCCTTGTCGAGCGCGAGCTTGGCGCGCTGCGCAGCCTGGTCCTTTCCGGTGCCGTGCCGCCTGCGGCCCAGTCGTCCGAACAGGTGGACGACAACGCGCCCGCCGACATGGCTCCGGACGCAGCGGCTGCGACCGATATCGTTCCGCCGGAGGTAAGCGCATCAGTCACCGCCCCGGCGCCAGCCACGGACACGGAAGACTCGACCGGCGAGATCGTCTCCGGGCCGTGGACCGCTCCAGAACCGGCACCGAAGGCGGTGGATCCCGCGGAGCTTCCCGGAGCGGCGAAAGCCGCCCGCCAATCCGATGTCGAAACCGCGCTCGGCACCCGCTGGGCGGTCTGGGTCGGAGGCATCGCACTGGCGCTGGGCGGCCTGTTCCTAATCCGCTACACCATCGAAGCCGGCATTTTCGGTCCCGGCGTGCGGCTGAGCATGGCCGGCGTGCTCGGCCTTGTGCTGGTCGCCGGCGGCGAGTTCATCCGGCGCACCGGCTTCAAAGTACCGGTGCAAGGCGCTGCCGGCGCCTATATCCCGGCGATCCTGACCGCGGCCGGTGCCTTCATCCTGTTCGGCACCGTCTATGCCGCGCATGGCATTTACGGCTTCATCGGCCCGGCACTTGCTTTCATTCTGCTTGGCGTCATCGGGGTGGCGACGATCGCGGCAGCCCTTGTCCATGGCCAGGCGCTGGCCGGCATCGGCCTTGTCGGCGCCATGGTGACGCCAGTGCTGGTCGCCTCGCAGGCACCCAGTCCCTGGGCGCTGTTCGGCTATCTCGCGATCGTGCTCGCAGCGACCGGCGTCATCGCCCGCATGCGCGACTGGAAATTACTGATCGCGGCCGCCTTTTTCGGCACCGGTGTCTGGACCATCCTCTATATGACCGATGCGCCGGGGGCGAACCTCTCCGCCATCCTGTTCATCGACGCCGTCACGCTGGCTGTGCTGGCCCTTGTCTGGCTCGCTCGCCGTGGCGATGAAACCGGGCCGGCCAGGGTTTTCGACTGGCCGTCTATCGTGCCTGGCTTGTTCATCGCATTCTCGGCGCTGGGCCTGTCGGTCGACCCGGTCTTTGCAGCCGCCGGCGATGCCTTGCCGGGCGCGGTGGTGATCGCCGCAATGGTGGCTGTCGCGCTTTATCGTCCGCTGGCGCTGCCGCTCCTCTATGCCGCGGGACTGGTCATGGTGCTGATCTATCTCGGCATCATCCCGCCAACCTCGATCGCTTCCGATTTTTCGGGCGGTGCCCTGGGCGTCGACGGACTGCCGGTGGCCACGTCCAACGCGCTGACCTTGCGCATCGGCATCGTACTTGGCCTGGTTTTCATCGGCGCCGGCTTCTGGGCCGCACGCCGGTTCGCCGCCGGCACGCAGATCCGCGCGGCCTCATGGGCAGCGTGGGGCGTCATCGTCCCGCTGGTCGTCCTGCTGGCGCTCTGGTTCACTTTCGGCAATCTCGACCGTGACTTTGTCTACGCTGCCGCGGCGGCACTGCTGGTCGTCATTTTCGCCGCCGGTGGCGAGTGGATCGCGCGGGCCGAGGAGCCGCCGCTCAAGGGCGGTGTCGCGGTGTCGTTTGCCCTGGGCGGCGCGGCCATCGCCGGGCTCCTGCTCATGCATATGGCTTTCGATTCCGGCTGGGCCACCATCCTGCTCGGTGCGGCGGCCATCGTGCCGGCGCTGGCCACGCGCCGGCGCGCCTATCCGGTGCTCGGCTGGATTTCGGTCGGCGCTGTGATCGCGGTGCTTGGCCGCGTCGCTTTCGACCCGACCATTGTCGGCGCCGGGTTCCTGTCGAGGACACCGGTCTTCAACTGGCTGTTGCCCGGCTACGGCGTGCCGGCGCTGGCCTTCGGCTTCGCCGCCTGGCAGCTCGCCCGCACCACGAATGGCCGGCCGCGCCTTGCCATGGAGGCGGCTGCGGCGCTGTTTGCGCTGCTCACGCTCGCCATGCTGGTGCGCCACGCCATGCACGGCGGCGTCATCGACACGGGTGCCATGACGCTCGCCGAACAGTCGATCTACACGCTGATCGCCATTGGCGCCGGCGCCATCCTGGTCGCCATCGACATGCGCTCGCCAAGCTCGGTGCTGCGCTATGGTTCGATGGCCGCCGGTGTGGCCTCGGTCGCCTTCATCGTTGTCAGGCATTTCGTCTTGCTGAACCCATTGTTCACCGACGAATCGACCGGCCGCATCCCGGTGTTCAACCTGTTGTTCCTCGCCTATCTCCTGCCGGCGATCGCCGCCGGGGGACTGGCGCTCTACACCAGGGACAAGCGGCCGAAATGGTATGCGCAGATGCTGGCTGTGGTGGCTGCCGCACTTGCCTTCGCCTATGCCACGCTCTCGGTGAGGCGTCTGTTCAAGGGCGAGTTCATCGGCTTGTGGAGCGGCCTCGGCCAGCTGGAAACCTACACCTACTCGGCGCTTTGGCTGGTCATCGGTGTGGCGCTGCTCACCGCCGGCGTCTGGCTGAAGTCGCAGGTGCTGCGAATTGCCTCGGCCGCGCTGATCGCGATCGCCGTGCTGAAAGTCTTCATCTTCGACATGTCGGAGTTGGAGGGAGTGCTCAGGGCGCTGTCCTTCATCGGCCTCGGCGCGGTGCTGATCGGCATCGGACTGTTTTATCAGCGGCTGCTGACGCGGGCGGCGAAGGAGGGATGACACGCTTGCTTCCGTGAACAGTTCTTACCGGTTCATGGACCGCCTATTCGCTATTTTCGGATGGTGCCACGCACGCGGCGTTGTACGACTGCCTCTTTGATGAGGCCCGCGATCTTGCGGACAAACGCCGGGCTGAAGGGGCCTATTGGCTTCGTCGTGACCAGATCATAAGCTTCGTCGACTTGTACGCGGTTGTACTCGTCTAGAATCAGCCACGACGGAAAATCGAGCCCACCTCTGCGGCACTCGATTTCGCTCACGGCAACATGCGTGTGGGACTGGTCGGGCTTTTGCGAAGTGAGCGGGAACAAGAAGAGTGCGGCAGGCGTTGCCGGGCGTTCTAACCACAATGCAGACGGGCCGCGCCTTGCGGCCGGACTCCTCGCCGACATCAGCCTGCCGCGCCCATAGATAGTAGTATCGAAGCAAATCGCCGGGCTTAAGCATCCGGCTTGTCGCCGGTTGTGATGGCCTCCAATCCGGACATGAGTTCATCGTGGATCTCGTCCGGCGCGTCCTCAAGCGTGTAGGCTACGGCATGAGGCGAACTGACGAGCTGCCGGTATTGGGTGGCTGACAGGATGATCAGCTTCTCCTTGCCACGTTTCGTGAGAGCGACAGGCTCGATCATTGCCGTTTCGAGAATTTCGCCGGACGCCCGGTTCATGTCTGAAAAGGTGAACTGCTTCATCGGGTGGTCCTCATACGTATTTCACCTATTGTGCATATTTTACGTATCTAAGCAATCGATTTGCCGCTGCCTTCCGGTCGGGAATAAATCGGCACCAGCCAGCGTTATCTCATTGCTTGGGTGACCGGAGCGGCGGACCGCTTCGCGCTGGCCGCTTGCGCCGCGCCCGGAAGGCGCGTTCAATCGGATCAACAAGGGCGACCTCGAAAACCAGCGGTCATGGACGAAAAGAAGGCAGCAATCCTTGGCGAAATACCGCGCCTGCGCCGCTACGCACGCTCGCTTTTGCGCGACCGCGACGCTGCCGCCGATCTCGTCCAGGATTGCCTCGAGCGGGCGCTTGTGCGGCTCGACAATTGGCAGACAGGAGAAAGCCCCAGGAGGTGGCTGTTTACGATCATGCATCATTTGTTCATCGACCAGATGCGCAAGGTGAACCGCCGCGGCGAGGCGGCGATGCTGCCGCTGGAGGCGGGCGAGGCCGTTGCCCAGCCGGCCGAGCAGATGGAGAGCATTGCCTCGCGCGAGATCATCGACGCATTGCAGGCGATCAGCCCCGACCGTCGCGCAGCCCTTGTCATGGTTGCCATCGAAGGTTTTTCCTATGCCGAAGCCGCCAACATTCTGGGCGTGCCTGCGGGCACGCTGATGTCGCGCATTGCGCGCGGGCGTGAGGAATTGCGCGGGTTGCTGGACGACACGGCGCGCCGCCGGGCGATAAGGATCGTCGAGAAATGATCCGCCGCGACTTTTCCGAACGTGACATCCACATGGCGCTCGATGGCGAGCTGCCCGGCGATGAGCGCTCGGCCTACGATGCCTGGCTCGACGCCAATCCCGAGATGAAGGCCAAGAGCGCCCGTTTCACCGCCGACCGAGCGGCGCTGCGTGCCGCCTTCGCCGACGTGCTGGACGAAGCCGTGCCTGCGCGGTTGCGCAAGGTCGTGCTTGGCGAGGTGCCGGTCAAGGCATCTGTGCCACGCTCACGCTGGTGGCTTGCCGCTGCTGCCGCCGTGCTTCTGGTCACTGGCGGACTTGGTGGCTACTTTGCCGGCATCGATGGCATCGGCCAGGAGGACCCGGCGGAAGATCGGCTGGCCGAGCAGGCAATCGCGGCCCATGTCATCTATGCCGCCGAAAAGCGGCATGCCGTCGAGGTGCCGGCCAGCGACAAGGACCATCTGCAGACCTGGCTGTCCAACCGGGTAGGGCTGAAGCTGGTGGCGCCGGACCTGACCGCCGACGGATTCCAGCTGGTGGGCGGCCGGCTGTTGCCGGCAGGCGAGAGCAAGGCCGCCATGCTGCTTTACGAGGACGGCAATGGGCAGCGTATCTCGCTGTTCGTCACCACGGAATCGACCGAGAATGCCAAGGGCACCTACGCCGCCGCGCAAGACGGACCCGAGGCCGTCTACTGGCTGGACAAGGGCTATGGCTGTGCCGTGGTCGGCTCCTTGCCGCGCGAGCGGTTGGCCGAGGTCGCGAGGAGCGCCTACACGCAACTTGTAAACGGGCTGGCAAGCTGAACGGCATCGCTTTTGCCGGTGCCGTCGATGCGCGAATGCTGATCCGGCCGAAGGACCTTTTGCGCCCGTCGGGCCGGCGTCGGATTTGTCACAATTCGGCCCTAATCGAGGTGCGATAGCGCTTGATGAATGCCGTCGCATCGCCCCGAAAATCGGAAACGGTTTTTGGAAACCCGAGGCGAAGATTCAAGGTGGTGGAGCGGACTTCGTGCGCCCAGGTGGACGCCGGTTTTCCCAACGCCCTGGTTGGCGTCAAGGACGTGTTCGAGTAGGGCCATTTCCACCACCAATCGAGGTTTTCTGAAGCCGCATGCCTGCCGAGATCCGCACGGCCCGCGCGTCTGACGTCGATGATCTCGCCGCCATTGAGAAAGCTGTTTTCTCAAGCGACCGTATTTCCCGCCGCTCCTTCCGCCTGTTCATCGAGCGTGAAACCGCCGAGACGCTGGTCGCCGAAGTCGACGGCCGCGTGGCCGGCTATGCGATCGTGCTGTTTCGCAAGGGCAGCGGCGTGGCGCGCCTCTACTCGATTGCGACCAGTCCGTTTTTCGGCGGACTGGGTGTCGGCCGCATGCTGCTCGGATCCGCCGAAGATGCCGCCTTCGAGCACGACCGCATGATGCTGCGCCTCGAAGTTCGCGAGGACAACAGCCGCGCGATCCGCATCTACGAACGGGCCGGTTATCGCAAGATCGGCCGTGAGCCCGGCTACTATGAGGATGGCGAAACGGCACTTCGCTACGAAAAGACCTTGCGTGGCGACATTCCGATCGCCACCAAGGTTCCGTTCTACCCGCAGACCTGCGAATTCACCTGCGGCCCGTGCTGCCTGATGATGGCGATGGCCAATTTCGATCGCGGCTTCGTGCCGGATCCGGTCATGGAAATCCGCCTGTGGCGTGAAGCGACGACCGTCTTCATGATGTCGGGTCCCGGTGGTTGCGAGCCATTCGGCCTTGCTGTCTCGGGCTACGAAAGCGGGCTCGCGGTGGAGATCTACGTTTCCTTCTATGGCGCGCTGTTCCTGCAATCGGTGCGCAGTGAGGACAAGCGCAGGGTGATGGAACTGGCCCAGGTCGACTTTCGCCGACGCGCGGAACTTTACGGTATCCCGGTGAATTACCGTGCATTCACAATCGACGATATCCGCGCTGCGATCGCTGGGGGAAAGCTGGTGCTGGTGCTGATCAGCGGCTTCCTGATGTTCGGCAAGAAGGTGCCGCACTGGGTGCTGGCGATCGGCGATGACGGCGACCATATCCTGATCCACGACCCTTGGGTCGAGGATGAAAGGCAGGAGACCATCCTTGATGCAGCCAACATTCCCGTGCCTTACGGCATCTTCATGAACATGGCGCAGTTCGGTCGCGATGGACTGCGTGCCGCCATCACTCTGGGAAAGCGTGACAGATAATGACCTGGGTCATCCTTACCGGCAGGCAGAGCGATCTCGACCAGGTGGCGACACCACACAAGATCATCACCAATCGCGACTATCTTGCGCATCCGTCGCTGTTTCGCGGCCAGCGGCCGAAGGTCATCAACCTGTCGAACAACTACGCCTACCAGAGCCGCGGCTACTATGCGTCGCTGCTGGCAAGCTCGCGCGGCCACAAGGTGATCCCGACCGTCGAGACGATGATCGACCTGTCGGAGCGCAAGCTCTATGAACACGCTTTGCCGGAACTGGAACTGGCGCTCAACAAATGCCGCAAGGACCTCGGCGACGTTTTTCCGCAAAAGGTCTGCATCTTCTTCGGCATCGGCCCGTCGAAAATCTGGGACCGCTTCGCCAAACTTCTGTTCGACTGGTTCCGCGCGCCGGCGCTCGAAGTCCACATCAAGGACAGCGCCGAATGGGCCTCGATCCGCAAGATCGGTTTCCATCCGCTGGCGCGGATGACCGAGGACGAGGAAAAAAGCTTCATCCAGTGCCTGGAGACCTACACCAACCGCGAATGGCGCGACACCAAGGGCCGCACGCCGGCGCGCTACACCTTCGCCACGCTGGTCGACCCGCATGAGGAATTGCCGCCCTCGGAGATATCGTCGCTGCGCTATTGGGCCAAGATCGCCGAGAAGATGGGCGTCGAAATCGAGCCGATCACCAAACGGGACCTCGCCAAGCTCGCCAATTACGACGCGCTGTTCATCCGCGAGACCACCTCGATCTCCAACCACACCTATCGTTTCGCCCGCCGCGCCCAGCAGGAAGGAATGCCGGTGATCGACGATCCGCTGTCGATGATCCGCTGCACCAACAAGGTCTATCTCAACGAGCTGATGGCCTACAACAAGGTGCCGGTGCCGCCGACGGTGATGATCGCCGGCACCTCGGATCTCGAACTGGCGGCGCAGACCCTGGGCTTTCCGCTGGTGCTGAAGATCCCGGATTCGTCGTTCTCGCGCGGCGTCAAGAAATGCGCCAATTTCGAGGAACTGAAGACGCTGGCCACCGAATGGCTGGAGGATTCCGACCTTCTGATCGCGCAGAAATTCATTCCGACCGAGTATGACTGGCGCGTCGGCGTGCTCGGCGGCCAGCCATTGTTTGCCGTGCACTATCTGATGGCCAAGAAGCACTGGCAGATCGTCAACCACAAGGCCAACGGCAAGCCCGACCAGGGCGGCATCAAGACCTTCACGCTAAAGGAAACGCCGGCGCATGTCGTCGAGACGGCAGTGAAGGCGGCGCGCTGCATCGGTGACGGGCTCTATGGAGTCGATCTCAAGGAGACCAAGGACGGCGTCTTCGTCATAGAGGTCAACGACAATCCCAACCTCGACCATGGCTGGGAGGATTCCGGCGAGAAGGACGAGGTCTGGGTGCGGCTGACGCAGTGGTTCCTGGAGCGGCTGGACCGGCCGGGGCGGTAATTTGATCGGGGGTAGAACATGCAGTTCATCGTCATCGAGGATTTCACCGGCTGCGATCGCAAGGAGATCTACCGCCGCTTTCGCGACCGCGGCCGCCTGAAACCTGACGAGCTTCTCGTGCACCACAGTTGGATCGCGGCGGACATGAGCCGCTGCTTCCTGCTGGTGGAGACCGATGACGTCACACTGCTGCAGCGTTGGGTCATCGAATGGGCGGATCTGGTGGAGTTCGAGATCATCCCCGTGGCGACAAACAAGGACATGGCTGAGGCATTGAGCGGGCACCTCTGATCATCGCCGCACACTACGTCAACGCAGTGCCGGCGAGCCGACTGCGCGCCGACACTCGTCGATCAGCCACAGGCGAAACGCCGCCACGACATCGCGCCTGGCGCTGCGCTCCGGGATCGTCAGGCAATAGGGCTGGCGCAGCTCCAGTGCCTGGGCGAGGGGCCTGACAAGTCGGCCGTCTGCCAGCGCCGCGGCACAGTAGATCCCTTGCGCCAGCGCCACGCCCAATCCCGAAATGGCAAGGTCGAGTGCCGCGCGCGATGAGTTGGCCGAGAGGCCGCGCTGCGCTGCCCGGCCGGGCTCAATGCCGGCCGCCTCGAACCAGTTGTGCCAGGACGGAAAGGACGCACCAGTCGGTCCCCAGCCCGTGTGGATAAGCGGCAGGCTGGCCAGGCCCTCGGGTTTGATTGTGTCCGCCAGCCCGGGGGCACACACGGGATAGACTGCGTCCTGGACGATGTCCTCGGTCGGGTGCTCGCGATAATGCGGCCCATAGGAGAGCCTGATGTCGATCAGTTCACGGTCGAACGGCACCGGGTCGTCGTCGCCTCTGAGCGATATGTCGACGACGCCATGGCTTGAGGCAAAACCAGCGAGACGCTGCGAAAGCCAACCCATGGCCATGGATGGCGGCACCGACACCACAAGGCGTGGGCGGAACGTATCGCCGCCCAGCTGGCGCGCGACGCTGCCGATCTCCTGGAAGGCCATGGTCAGCCTGGGCAGCATCTCGACGCCGGCCTCGGTGAGGACGACGCGCCGGTTGACGCGGTGGAACAGCTTGCGGCCCATCTGCTCCTCGACCGTGCGGATGAGCTGACTGACGGCAGCGGCCGACACCGAAAGCTCTTCCGCCGCCGCGGCAAAGCTGCCTATACGGGCCGCAGCCTCGAAAGCTTGAAGCCCTTTGAGAGAGGGAGGTACGGCCATAATCACCGAATAGATAAGTTCAGCTTATCTAGATTGCAGAAATCGTCGTTTTTGGAAAGGTTGTTCATTGGCTACAGTGGGTTCATCAAACTCCAGTCTGGATCGAAGCACGTGGATCATCGTGACGTAATTTCATCGCTGACGCAGGAGGAGCGCAATCGGCTGACCGCCAAGTCTGATGTTGCGGGCCTCGTTCAGCTTGCTGCTCATTGGGGCGCGATCGTGGTCGTCGGATCGCTGATCGCCGTCAAGGTGCCGTTCTGGCCACTGCTGATGCTGCCGCAAGGTATCCTCATCGTC
Organism: Mesorhizobium sp. M0518; assembly: GCF_040321125.1. Taxonomy (NCBI): domain Bacteria; kingdom Pseudomonadati; phylum Pseudomonadota; class Alphaproteobacteria; order Hyphomicrobiales; family Phyllobacteriaceae; genus Mesorhizobium; species Mesorhizobium sp. M0518. The sequence goes on along the minus strand of NZ_JAMYQY010000012.1, from coordinate 11,379 downwards.
TTCCTGTTCACGCTGCTGCACGAAACGGTCCATCGCACGGCCTTTGAGTCGCAATGGCTGAACGATGCCGTGGCGCGGGTGTGCAGCCTGGCGATCGCGCTGCCGGCGGACTGGTTTCGCTATTTCCATTTCGCCCACCATCGATACACGCAGGACCCGCAGAACGACCCGGAACTGGCCTTCCCCAAACCGGAGACATGGCGGCAATATCTCGTCCACATATCCGGCATCCCCTTGTGGTGGGGCCACCTCAAGACGCTTTATGCCAATGCGATGGACCGCGGCCGGGAAAGCTACGTTCCGCCAAAAGGCTATGACAAGGTGCGCAGCGAGGCGCGCGCCATGATCGCCCTTTATGCCGTGGTCATTCTGGTGACCGTTTATTTCCGGCTCTCGGTGCTTCTCTATGTCTGGATCCTGCCCGCTCTGTTGGGACAGCCGTTTCTGCGCCTCTATCTCTTAGCCGAGCACGGCCGTTGTCCGTTCGTCGCCAACATGCTGGAGAACACCAGGACCACGTTGACCAACTGGCTGGTCCGCAGGCTGGCGTGGAACATGCCGTTCCATGCCGAGCATCATGCCTATCCCGGCGTGCCGTTTCATCAACTGCCGCGGTTTCATGCACTGATCGGGCGGCATCTCAAGGTGGTCGAGCCCGGCTATGTCAGCTTCCACGGCAAATACATCGACACGCTGCGTTGACGATGGCCGGCCTCAGCCGGTCTGGCTGTGGAGCGCTCGGGATTTCAACAGACGCTGGATCTCGGCGGCCGTTGACGGCACGCCGATCAGATAGCCCTGCGCCTCGGTACAGCCATTGCCGCGCAGGATGTCGAGTTGCACCTCGGTCTCGACCCCCTCGGCGGTGACAGTGATGCCAAGCTCGGCGCCCAGCCCGATGACGGTGCGAACGATCGCCGCGGCGTCACGATTGCCCAGGTCGTGGATGAACGAACGATCGATCTTGATCTTGTCGACGGGAAAACGCCTGAGGTAGCCGAGCGAGGAATAGCCGGTGCCGAAATCGTCCAGCGCGATGCGGACGCCGAGTTCGCGCAACTGCCGCAGCGTCCTTAGCACCGCCTCGCTTTCGTCCATCAGCACGGTTTCGGTTATCTCCAGTTCCAACCGATCGGCTGGCACGCCGGAGAAAGCCAGCGCCGAGATGACGCTGCGGGCGAAGCTGCCGCTTTTAAGTTGCACGGCCGAGACATTGACCGCGACGCGCAGGCCGGCGGGCCAGTCGGCCGCCGCCGTGCAGGCTTTCCTCAGCGCCCATTCGCCAAGCGGCACGATCAATCCAGTGTCTTCGGCGACCGGAATGAAGCTGTCCGGCGCCACCGTGCCGCGTGTCGGCGAATGCCAGCGCATCAAGGCTTCCGCGCCGACGATCTCCCCGGATGCGATGTTCATGATGGGCTGGAAGTCGAGGTCGAATTCCTGGCGCGGCAGCGCGGTCTCGAGGTCGATCTCCAGCGCACGCCGTGCCTGTACCATTGCGTCCATTCCGGGTTCGAAGAACCGATACTGATTGCGCCCTTCGCTCTTCGCCCGGTAAAGCGCCGTATCGGCGTTCCTCAGCAGCGTGTCGGCATCTCCACCGTCGTCGGGGAAAACCGCTATGCCCAGGCTGATGCCGATATGCATCTCGCGGCTCTTGTCGCGGAACGGTTTTCCTATTGTCTCGATGATGCGCTTCGCGAGTTTTTCAGCATTGGCAATGCCCTTGAAATTGAACTGGATGATGACGAATTCGTCACCGCCGAAGCGGGCAACGACGTCGTTTTCATTATGAAGGCAGCGCTGCAGCCGCTCGGCCACGCTCTTCAGCAGCCAGTCGCCGGCCGGATGTCCCCAAGTGTCGTTGACCGCCTTGAAGCGATCGAGATCGAGCGAGAAGATCGCCAGCGGCGTGGCCGCCGTGTCCTCCAGCGCAAGGTCGAGCCGTTCGCGAAACATCGAGCGGTTGGGCAGTCCGGTCAGCATGTCGTGATGCGCAAGATGGGTCATGCGCTCTTCGGTACGGCGGCGCTCCGTAACATCGTCGAAGGTCGCCACCCAACCGCCGCCGCTCATCGGCTGGCGGGTGACCAGAACCGTCCTGCCGTCGGTAAGATGCCGATAGGCCGAATGCATTTTTCTCGCCACCAGGCAGGCTTCGGTCTTGGCGACTTCGCTGTCGACATCGATCTTCGTATAGATGCCGAGTTCCAGCAATCGTTCGAGCGCGTCGCGGTGCGTCGTTCCAAGCGGGAAGTCCGCCGCGGTGACGTTGTAGAGTTCTAGGAAACGCCCGTTGCGCACGATCATCTTGCCGTCGGCGTCATACATCAGCAGGCCTTGCGACATGTTGGCGAGCGCTGCGTCGAAGCGGCGGTGCTGCTCCTTGAGATCCTCTTGCGCGCGGCGCTGCTCAGTGATGTCCTCATAGATCGAGACCCAGCCGCCCAGAGTCAGAGGGCGGTGCGAGATGCTGACGATGCGGCCGTCCGACAGTGTTTCTTCGTAGGTCGAGGGCTTTGCCTGATCGATATAGGGCTTGCGGATGGCGTAGAGTTCGTCGGCGGTTTGCGAGGCGATGCCGATATCGGCGCTGTGGCGCAGAATGTCGAGGAACCGGATGCCGGGCCTTATCACGCTGGCTTCGAGGCAAAAGATGTTCAGGTAGTTGCCGTTGCAGATGATCATCCGCTCGTCGGCGTCGAACATGCACAGGCCGTGCGACATGTTCTCGACCGCAGCCGAAAAGCGTTGGTTCTGCTCGCGCAGTTCGTCTTCCATGTGGCGGGAGTGGTCCATGCCTTCGGCCTCCCGTTTCGGGATGGTCGGACCATCCTTGGCATCAGCGACGGGCATGAGCGCGCCTGCGGACCGTGATCGAACGCGCTATTGTGGCCGCCGCCGGTTAATTTAGCGTTTTTAGTCGATTGCGGTCGCCGAAACCTGGTGTCGCGATGTCTCGATCGCGGAAAACCGCTTCAGGAACGCATTTTGCGCCCAGGTCACCGAGCGTGGCGTGAAATCGAAGCGGTCGGCATTGAAGCCGCGCGGACGGCCGAAGAACTCGGTCGCCTCGGCGGTCGAAAAGCCGGCGAGCAGCGTTGCCTCGAAATAGGCGGCGATCTGGTCGGCGCGCTTGATCTCCTTGCGCAGCGCAGCACCCGGTTCCGGCAGCGAGAAGCGCAGATGGATGGCGCGTTGCAGCCGCAACTCACAATCCTTGTAGCTGCCGCCCATTACCGATTTGAACGGTGAGATCATGTCGCCGATGACATATTCGGGGGCGTCGTGCAGAAGAGCCGCCAGCCGGGCGTCGGCCGAAGCCTCGGGTACCAGGTCGCGGAACAGCGCTTCGACCAGCAGCGAGTGCTGGGCGACCGAAAAGGCATGCTCACCGCTGGTCTGGCCGTTCCAGCGGGCAACGCGGGCGAGCCCATGCGCAATGTCTGAAATCTCGATGTCGAGCGGCGAGGGATCGAGCAGGTCGAGCCGGCGGCCCGAGAGCATGCGCTGCCACGCGCGTGCCGGCGCGCCGACGCGGTCGGCAGCCATCAGGCCTCCTCCGCGCTGACGGCTTCCTGCGGGAAGGCGAATTTTGCCCAGACCGGGATGGCGAGTGAAACGGTGGCGTCACCGGCCATGATCGGCTGGCCGGCGTCGAGCGCCGCCTTGACCCGGTCGATGCGTGCAATGGCCAGACCGGTCGTGCCGGTGGTCGAGCCGAGCGTGCCAACCGGCCGGCCTGCAACGGTTAGCTCGGTGCCCGGCGCGGGCAGGGGCCCGTCGGCCGACACAATCAGCACACGCCGCCTGGCCGTGCCGCGATGCTGCATGCGCGAGACGACCTCCTGGCCGACATAGCAGCCCTTCTTGAAGCCGACGCCACCGGTTTCGTCCAGCAGCACGTCGTGGGGGAAGGCGTCTCCGAGTTGGTAGTCGCTGCCGCTTTCGGCAATGCCGCCGGCAATGCGGAAGGCTTGCCACGCGGCAAGATCGCTGCGCTCATCTGTTTCGCCATAGGAACGCGTGACGGCACCCTTCGGAAAGCGTGTGTCGGCGGCTGCCGTTGAATCAGATTGTGAGGGTGTTGATTCATGTCCCCATGCGACGGTGACAAATGCCTGATCGGATTTGGCAATCTCGACCTTGGCGCGCAGTTTGTAGAGCGTCAGCCGGCGTATGAAATCGTCCGCTATGTCGGCACGGCATTCGAGCCGGAATGCATTCTCGCCGGTGCGCGAGATCAGGAAATCGAACAGGATCTTGCCTTGCGGCGTCAGCAGCGCACCGGGCTTGGCTTCGCCGGGAGCCAGGATGTCGAGATCGGTGGTCACGATGTTTTGCAAAAAATGCTCGGCATCCGGACCTGATACGGAAATGAGGGCGCGGTCTTTGAGCTGGGCAAAGGGCATGGGCGGAAAAGCAACCTGATCTTGCAAAACGGTCGGCCTTTACGTAAGCCGCTGGCACTCCCCCCGCAAGAGAGCATGGCCATGATCTACGACCTCATCCTGACAGGCGGCACCGTGGTCAACCACGACGGCGAAGGGGCTCGCGACATCGGCGTGAAGGGCGGGCGCATCGCCGCCATCGGCGATCTCCGCCAGGCCTCGGCCGGCGAGACGATCGACTGCCGCGGCCTGCATATCCTGCCGGGTGTCATCGACAGCCAGGTGCACTTTCGCGAGCCGGGACTGGAGCACAAGGAAGATTTGGAAACGGGTTCGCGCGCGGCCGTGCTTGGCGGCGTCACCGCCGTGTTCGAGATGCCCAACACCAATCCGCTGACCACCAGCGAGGCAGCGCTTGCCGACAAGGTCCGGCGCGGCACGGATCGCATGCATTGCGATTTCGCCTTCTGGGTCGGCGGTACCCGCGAAAACGCCGGGGATGTCGGCGAGCTTGAGCGGCTGCCGGGCGCTGCCGGGATCAAGGTTTTCATGGGCTCGTCCACTGGCGACCTGCTGGTCGAGGATGACGAGGGCGTGGCGTCGATCCTGAGAAACACGCGCCGGCGCGCCGCCTTTCATTCGGAAGACGAATTCCGGCTGCGCGAGCGTCTTGGCGAGCGCATCGAGGGCGACCCGGCATCGCACCCTGTCTGGCGCGACGAGATCGCCGCCTTACGCTGTACCGAACGGCTTGTACGCATCGCGCGCAGCGTTCGCGCCCGCATTCATGTCCTGCACATCTCGACGGCCGAGGAGATTGTGTTTCTCGAACAACACAAGGATGTCGCGACCTGCGAGGCAACGCCGCATCATTTGACGCTAAGCGCCGACGACTACGCACGCCTTGGCACGCTGATCCAGATGAACCCGCCGGTGCGCGCCGCCCGCCATCGCGACGGCGTCTGGCACGGCATTGCCCAAGGCGTCGTCGACGTGCTCGGCTCCGACCATGCGCCGCACACGCTGGCCGAGAAGGCCAAGCCGTATCCGGCCTCACCGTCGGGAATGACCGGCGTGCAGACGCTGGTGCCGATCATGCTCGACCACGTCAATGCCGGCCGGCTGACCTTGCAGCGCTTTGTCGACCTGTCCAGTCATGGCCCGCAGCGGATCTTCGGCATGGCCAGGAAAGGCCGCATCGCCGCCGGCTATGACGCCGACTTCACCATCGTAGACATGATGCGGCGCGAGATGATCACCAATGCGCAGGCCGGCTCGAAAGCCGGCTGGACGCCTTATGATGGCAGGGAAGTGACGGGTTGGCCGGTCGGCACCGTCATTCGAGGCCGACGTGTCATGTGGGAGGGCGAAATCGTCACGCCAGGCCAAGGCAAAGCGGTGGAGTTTTCCGAGGCATTGCCCGTCTAGGCTCCCGGATCTCTGCAAGGGCAGAGGCAGAAAGCTCAATCCCCGGCGACGAAGAACGACCACTGTCCGGCAGGCGTGATGCCGACACGGTAGAAGATATAGGCGCCGAACTGCTTCATATCATTGAAATCGCCGGCGGTGACGATCTTGAAGAGCTCGACCCGCTGCTTGGCGTCCAGCTTGTCCAGCGGCAGGGCGAAGAAATACGGCCACACATAGAGTTCTTGTGGCGTGCCGGCATCGAGGTGGACGTAGCCGGCATTAAGCACCTCCTCCAGGATGGCCAGAATCTCCTGGCCGTCTGGGTCTCCGGAGAGGCCCTTGAGGAAGGCGATGGCGTCGCCGTCTATGTCGGTCAGCGATATCTGTGTCATGCTCTCGCCCGTGCCGATCAACGGTCGCAGCTTTTCGATATCGCCGCCCTTGCAGGCTTCGACGATCAGATCGTGCATGCGCCGCACCGGTTCCGGCAGCTTGCCGAGATCGTAGACGACCTCAGGCACCGGCGTTTCCGGATCGACGCGCGGTCTGGTCACGCCGCCATCCGCCGGGCTGTCCGGCTCGGCTTCGGCAGGAGCAGTCGGCTGGCTGGCCGGCGGCGGTGTTCCGACCGGGTTGGGCATTGGCACGGCGCTTCCGGGGGGCGACATGTCGTCGTCGGCCGGCGGCGTGACTGTCGGGGGGAGCTCTTCGCGCTTGATTTCGCTCAGCGCATACACGGGGCTGCTCGCGAGACACACAAGCAGGGGAATCGCGGCACAGCAAGCGGCGAAGGAGATGCGAAGGATCAAGCCACACGGCTTGCCTGACATCGAAAAACTCACTGCCCGTTTCTCCCTGCTTCCGGGCATGACGCCCGAGCGGCATGTTCCCGTCAAAGAACCGGACGTCGGTTCAGTGCCGCAGCCGTTCAGGTTCGAAGGCGCCAGCAATCACCTTTTCACGCATACGGTCGAGCAGGGCAAGGGCCGAGGTCTCGCCATTGGCACGCAACATCTCGCCGAAGGCTGTTTCGAGCGCTGCTTCGGCGATGATCTCGGGCTCTATCCCGGCGGAGAGACCTTCCGCCCAGGCCTCGCTGTGGCTTTCCACGGCGGTCAGGCGTTTTTCTTCCCTGACCAGCGCGTCGATGTCGTTGACACCATGTTCCATAAGCGAATGTCCACCCTTTCAAGCTGCGATCCATCGATGTGGATCAGGCCTGATCTGTTCATTTCACACGCAGGGGCAATTAAGTATTTGTAAATACGACATTTTTTTGATCGTCTTTTACAAAGCCCGATTGCCTTGTGCGAAGCTGCGTTCAGCTCGAGTCAAACTTAGCCGATTGGGGCGGCCTGCGGGGCGAAAACCTTCAGTTTGAGTTAATTCCGCTTTCGCGCGGTAAGGTTTCGTTAATACTGTTGCAGAAGTGCAACATGAGGATTGCACCAAGATATCGCCTGGCACAAGCCGATATATCCGCTGTGCCCAGCAATGATCCGGATAGTTGTTGATGAGCGAGTGCCTAGTTGCCGTAACGCGAGGCGATATCGCGAGATAGCGTCTCGCCTTCCTTCATGTAGCGGCTGATGGCTTCGGTCGCCGAGGGCGTGCACCTCGTATAGGTGCCGCCGAAAGAGCGGTAGCCGCGATTGAAGCTGGCGATGAAGCGGGCGCGCCGCTCGGCGTCCGGATTTTCCGAATCGAGCAGTTTTGTCATCTCGACACGCCACTGCTCGCCCTTCTCGCCGCACAGATTGCGCAGGAAATGCAGCGAGCCCAGAACCTCCGCCAGCCGCATCAACCCAGGCTCGAACGGCGACTCGGCGCTGAGCGCGGGCCGTATCGAAACGGTCGTGCTGACGGAAAGACACACGGCGAGGAGCATGGATGGACGGTTCATAAGCCTTCTCTACCCAACGGCGTGGCTCTGCCAAACAGGATAAGTCTTTGTGGCGAAACAATTTGTCGCCTGCAAGGCGGTTTTCAGGGCAGCAGTCCGGCGTTTCTGCCAGGGGCCAACAAGTCTTCTGCGACCGCGAATACCGAGCCTGCTAGCGGCAGCGCCGCCATCTCGATGAGCGTATAGAAGGCCGCCGTCTCTGCATCGTCGCTGGCCACCGCCTCGCCGCCGGCATAGACGGCTCCGAAGACTGTGAGGAGATAGTCAACCGGGTGGCTGTCGTCCCTGCCGTCGATGTGGATTTCCCGAAGCCGGCGATAATCGGTGGCCCGCAAGCCGGTCTCTTCCAACAGTTCGCGGACCGCGGCCTGTTCCAGCGTCTCACCGGCTTCGACCTTGCCACCCGGAAAGGCATAGAGCCCTTGCGAGGGTTGCCGGGCGCGCTTGACCAGAAGCACGGTGTCTGCCCGCACGACGGCGACCGAGACTGCCGGAAGTGTTTTGCGCGCTTCGTTCATGGGTTCCCGATCAGGCGTGTAGGCAGGTCTGTTGTGGATCGCCCAGCATGGGCAAGCTTTAGCGGTTGCGCAACGCCGGTTGCATCGCCACTTTCAAGCTGAACCATTCGAAGGACGCCAATCGACCATGTGCGGACGTTTTGCCTTGACCGCGACGCCGGACCAGACTGCCGCGTTGCTAGGCTTGGCGGAACTGGAGGATTTCCCGGCGCGCTACAACATCGCCCCGACCCAGCCGATCCTGATGGCGGTCGCCGGCCCCCCGCGGGCGCCGGGCTCCAATCAGCCGGACCGGCAGCCAATGCTGGTGCGCTGGGGGCTGATCCCGACCTGGGTGAAGGACACAGGCGAGTTTCCGCTGCTGTTCAACGCGCGCTCCGAAGGGGCTGCCGAAAAGGCGTCGTTCAAGGCCGCCATGCGCCATCGCCGCGCCTTGGTGCCGGCGTCCGGCTTTTATGAATGGCGGCAAACCGGCGGCAAGAAAGGCCAGCCTTACTGGATACGCCCAAGGCATGGCGGGCTGGTCGCCTTCGCCGGACTGATCGAGACCTATGCCGAGTCGGGCGGTTCGGAAATGGACACCGGCGCCATCCTGACCATCAACGCCAATGCCGACATCGCGCATATCCACGACCGCATGCCTGTGGTGATCGACCCCAGGGATTTCGCCCGTTGGCTGGATTGCCGCACGCTCGAACCGCGTGATGTCGCCGATCTGTTGCGGCCGGCTCAACTCGATTTCTTCGAGGCCATTCCCGTCTCCGACCTGGTCAACAAGGTCGCCAACACCGGCCCGGAGATTCAGGAGCGGGGCGAGATCGGGCCGGAGCCCGAAAAGGTCAAGCGCCAGAAGCCCGGCGCGGACGACAATCAGATGACGTTGTTCTAGTTGAACTGTTCTTCAGCGGCGTATGTCTGCGCCATTTGCCAGGCGCCCTTGGCGCAGGGCCGCACACCACTTCAGGCGGCGCGGGGCGACACGATCTTCTGTACCGGCTTTTTCTTCTTCGCGGTGTGGAGGAGGGCGGCGACGATCGCGGCCGGGCCGATCGCGCGATAGTGGTTGGCCAGTGCCGGCTGCTTGGCTCGGTTGGCTTCCTGCTTGGTTCGGGGCATGTTTCTCTTCCCAGGTAACATTTTCGTGTCTGCGTTTGATAGCTGATTCTGACCAAATCGTGACGCCTGCTGATCTAGCCGGCGAATGTTTCATGACTGTGCCGACATGTTTAATAAAATGTTTCAGTGCATCATTACCTGTGATCCAGCGACGTTTTTGCCGAGACTTGCGACTTGACGGCAACACAAGCCAAGGCGATAAAGCCGCCCATGAAAACGTCTTTCGCCATCTGTGGCATTTGCATTATTGGCTAGCCTCGTGCTGGTCCGGACGTTTACGCCTCATCTTTCCCCAGATTGGACAAACGCCCCGGCCAGCAGGCTGGAGCCTGATTTGCGTTTCGCGCGGGGCTGGCTTCGTCACATTGAGTTCTGAACCGGGAAGGCACGAATGTCCGACGCATCGCAGGGCCTGCGCCTCTACAACACGCTGACGCGGACGAAAGAGGATTTCGTCCCGATCGATCCGCTGAACGTGCGCATGTATGTCTGCGGCCCGACCGTCTACGACTTTGCCCATATCGGCAATGCCAGGCCGGTGATCGTCTTTGACGTGCTTTTCCGCTTGCTGCGTCACGTTTATGGGCAGGCGCACGTCACCTATGTGCGCAACATCACCGACGTCGACGACAAGATCAACGCGCGCGCTCTGCGCGACTTCGGCGGCGAGATCGCTTCCGGAACACTTTCGCTCAACGAGGCGATCCGGCGGGTGACCGAAAAGACCGCCGACCAGTTCCACAGGGATGTGGCGGTTCTCGGCTGCCTGGAGCCGACGGTCGAGCCGCGCGCCACCGAATTCGTCGAGCCCCGCGCCGACGGCAAAGTCGACATGATCACCTTGATTCAAAGCCTGATCGAACGCGGCCATGCCTATGTTGCCGCGGGCGAAGTCCTGTTCGACACCGCGTCGATGCCGGACTACGGCCAACTGTCGAAGCGCAATCTCGACGAGCAGCAGGCTGGTGCTCGCGTCGCCGTCGACGCGCACAAGAAAAATCCCGGCGATTTTGTCCTGTGGAAGTTGTCGTCGCCGGAGGAGCCTGGCTGGAATTCGCCATGGGGCAGGGGTCGGCCGGGCTGGCACATCGAATGCTCGGCAATGTCGGCCGCCTATCTTGGCGAGGTGTTCGACATCCATGGCGGCGGCCTCGACCTGATTTTCCCGCACCATGAGAACGAGATCGCCCAGTCGCGCTGCGCCCATGGCACGGACGTGATGGCCAACATCTGGATGCACAACGGCTTCCTGCAGGTCGAAGGTCAGAAAATGTCGAAAAGCGTCGGCAATTTCTATTCGATCAACGAACTGCTCGAGACCGAGACGTTTGGCGGCCGCAAATGGCCGGGCGAGGTCCTGCGGCTGGCGATGCTGATGACGCACTATCGCGAACCAATCGACTTTTCCGTGCGCAAGCTGGAAGAGGCCGAGAACACGCTGCGCAAATGGAAGCGGGCGGCCGACCTTGCGCCGGCCGCCGCAGGACTGCTGCCCGTGCAGGTCATCGATGCCTTGTCGGACGATCTCGCAACCTATGCCGCCTTCCAGGTCTTGACGCAGTTGGCTGGCGAGGCAGCGGACGGCAACGATGCGGCTGCTGCGCTGAAGGCGTCGCTGCTGTTCCTCGGCTTCGATGTCGCGTCGGCGACGGTTGATGAAGACCACGTCGCCAAGGCCATCGCCAAGCGTCTCGCATTCATCGCCGCCAAGAACTGGGCCGAGGCCGACCGCATCCGCGACGAACTGCTGGCGCAAGGTGTACAGTTGAAGGACGGCAAGGATCCGGTCAACGGCGAGCGAGTGACGACGTGGGAGGTCAAGCGGTGAGGGTGGCGCGAAACACCTTTACAAGTTTGGCGGAGGCGCTGGTGACAGCCGATCTCCCCCCTTGCGGGCCCGTTGCGTTATTAAGTTATAGGGGCAAGGAGGGAGGGTCGGGCCAATGTGGGGTGCCTTGCGGCTCGGGTTTGAGGCCGGATTGGCTGGGGTTTGACGGGTTCGGCGGATTTCGGGCGCAATGCGACCCTGTATTAGGTCGCC